>NZ_JBNGHF010000003.1:0-204036 GCF_050611805.1 Methylotuvimicrobium sp. | reverse complement strand
CCGGAAGCTCCCCCTTCGACATGCTCAGGGCAAGAGCTTCCTGAGACCGACACAACCTCCGCACATTCTCAATCAACCCCGACTCGCTCGTTCAATCTTTCTTGATTGTCGGGAAGCTAGAGCTTCCTGAACAGGTTACCCAAGCTGGAGCTTGGGTAACAGCATATTTTAGTTTTTGCGACTACGACTGGCCCCTGCTCGGACACTTGGCTTCGGCAAGCTGAAGCATCTTGCTAATCAGGAATGGTTAAGAGTTGGTTGGAAAGTCACATTCCGACTTTCGATAGAGGCTATGCTGCCGTTTTGAGTTAATTGATGAAAAAATGAATTGAGGATTTTTCAACAAAGAGTCGGCATCTTTTCCAAGGTTTTCGGTACGGTTGAGGTTTAAATTGACGGTTGAGGTCACTGTCGATGAAGACTGTTAGCCCGAAATGGATTGTGAAAATGAAGACCATTGAAGCCCGTGAAGGAGGAGTCACGGGCTTTTTTGTGTGCGTTAGTTTTAAGGCATTGGCAAAGCACTTCTGGCTTACCGTCGCATCATGGGTTAAAATTCTCGTTTTTTAAAATAGCTATTATAAAAACAGGGAAATTAGTGAATGTTGATTTGCTTTGAACCCCGGCTAAGAGTAGCTGATCAGCGAGAGAAACTTTTTCTCTATTTCATTGACCTAGGATAGGGTGCTTGCCGTTAGAAAGCCAAACTGAACAAGTCTTGATTTTAAAACAGACTGGCGCTGATGTCGTTACTAAAAATTTATCAATTGCATACAAGAGTTTCTAACTACCACCGGGAGGCTGCTCCGTGAAGAAAACCAAGCAACTATTCGCAAGCCTGTTCTTGATGTCCTTGGGACTAGGGACTGCGCAGGCCGAATATACTCTGAATCTGAGGCATGGCGTAACCCAGATCAGTCAAGAAGTCTACGATTTGCATATGTTGATTTTATGGATATGCGTGTTTATCGGTATTGCTGTGTTCGGCACAATGTTTTACTCGATTTATCACCATCGCAAATCGAAAGGGCATGTCGCATCTCAATTTCATGAGAGCACCAAAGTCGAAATTATCTGGACGATTATTCCGACTTTGATTCTGGTCGGTATGGCGATTCCGGCCACAAAAACGATGCTCGATTTGGACGATGTTCAAGATGCGGATATGTCGATCAAAGTCACCGGCTGGCAATGGAAATGGGAATATGAATACCTGGATAACGGCATTCACTTTTTCAGCAGCCTGGACGAAGCCAGTAATAGGGCTCGCCAACTCGGTTCCGGTATCGATCCAAGATCGGTGCCTCATTACTTGCTTAATGTCGATCATCCGTTGGTTGTTCCTACCAACACCAAAATCCGCTTTTTATTTACCGCGGCCGATGTACTGCATTCCTGGTGGGTACCTGATCTAGGTTGGAAAAAAGATACGGTTCCCGGCTTTATAAATGAAGCCTGGACTTATGTCGAAAAACCCGGAACCTACCGCGGACAATGCGCCGAACTTTGCGGAAAGGATCATGGTTTCATGCCGATCGTCGTGATCGCAATGGAGCAAGACGACTACGATGCATGGGTTGAATCTCAGAAGGCAGGGGCCGAAGTCGAAAAACAACAGGCGGATAAGGAATGGACCACAGACGAGTTGATGGCCAAGGGCGAAACCGTTTATGTCAATAACTGCGCTTCCTGTCATATGGCCGACGGCGCAGGCATGGAAGGCACATTCCCGGCTTTGACTGGCAGCTCTGTCGTCACGGGCGATATCGATGCTCAAATCGAGTTAATGTATAACGGAAAAGGAATGATGCCTGCATTCGGACAAATGCTGAGCGAAACCGAATTTGCCGCAGTCGTCACCTATACCCGCAATGCATTAGGTAACTCGGTGGGCGATTCGGTTCAACCCGCTGCGATTAAGTCATTGAAATCATCCGTACCGACGGATGAAGAGGAAGATGAGGATGAGGATGATGATGAAGAGTAATGTTTAACTTTATTCAAATTCTAATCTTTTTAAAATTTATAGAGGTAACAATATGTCTGCGGTAGTAGCTGAACATGATGATCATCACGATCATCACGACCATGGTCCGGAAAAGGGGCTGTTAAGATGGATCATTACCACCAATCATAAGGATATCGGTACACTGTATTTGCTGTTTTCGTTAGCAATGTTTTTTCTAGGCGGCGCGATGGCTTTGGTTATCCGCGCGGAGTTGTTCGAACCGGGCTTGCAATTCGTTGAGCCTCAGTTCTTCAATTCAATGACGACAATGCATGCGTTGATCATGGTATTCGGCGCGGTTATGCCGGCATTTGTTGGATTAGCCAACTGGATGATTCCATTAATGATCGGTGCGCCTGATATGGCGTTGCCGCGTATGAACAACATGAGTTTCTGGCTGTTAGTTGCCGGTGCGTTGTTATTGGCAAGTACCTTGTTCATGGAAGGTGGTGCTCCGGCTTCCGGCTGGACGCTCTATCCGCCATTGGTGCTGCAAACCGGCGCTGCTTTGCCGTTCGCGATCTTCTCAGTTCATTTGCTCGGTATTTCATCGATAATGGGTGCGATTAACATCATTGCGACGATCTTCAACATGCGCGCACCTGGCATGACGTTGATGAAAATGCCGTTGTTCGTCTGGACTTGGTTGATCACTGCGTTTTTATTGATCGCGATCATGCCGGTTTTTGCCGGTGCGGTAACTATGTTATTGACCGACCGCTTCTTCGATACTAGTTTCTTCGATGCAGCCGGCGGCGGCGATCCTGTCCTTTATCAGCACATTTTTTGGTTCTTCGGTCATCCTGAAGTTTATGTGATGATTCTGCCGACTTTCGGCGTGGCTTCGACGATCATTCCGGTCTTCGCACGTAAACCGTTGTTCGGTTACAGCTCGATGGTCTATGCGACCGCTTCGATCGCGTTTTTGTCGTTCATCGTTTGGGCTCACCACATGTTCACGGTCGGCATGCCGGTAGCCGGAGAGCTCTACTTCATGTATGCGACGATGCTGATTGCGATTCCAACCGGCGTCAAGGTTTTCAACTGGACCGCGACCATGTGGAAAGGCTCGATGACCTTCGAAACGCCGATGTTGTTTTCGATCGCGTTCGTCGTGCTGTTCACGATGGGCGGTTTCACCGGATTGATGATGTCGGTCGCGCCTTCGGATTTCCAATATCACGACACCTATTTCATTGTCGCGCATTTTCATTACACGCTGGTACCTGCGTCTATCTTCATTTTGATGGCGGCGGGTTATTTCTGGCTGCCGAAATGGACCGGCAATATGTATGACGAAAAATTGGGACAACTGCATTTCTGGTTGTCGGCGATTTCGGTCAACGTATTGTTCTTCCCTCAGCATTTCTTAGGCTTGGCAGGCATGCCGCGTCGTATCCCTGACTATGCCGTGCAATTCGCCGATTGGAACATGGTATCGAGTATCGGTGCATTCGTATTCGGCTTTAGCCAGTTATTGTTCCTGTATATCGTGATCAAAACGATCAGAGGCGGAACCGGCGAAGAAGTGACCGGCGAAGTCTGGGAAGATGCGTCTAAACACAGCTTGGAATGGACTTTACCTTCCCCGCTTCCTTACCATACGTTCACGACGCCGCCGAAAGAAATTCCAACCGAACATTTCTAATCGGACAGCGCTGTAATCGTTTTTGTACAAGGATTGACTTTTCTCAGAAACTTTACCCGTCTGACGGCGGGTAAAGTGGTGATGTTATGAATACGAAAACAAAGAATATTTTCACAGCTGTGGTGCTGGTCGCTGTCGCGATTGCGATATACGTATTTGCGGTTTTAAGAGCTATTTCGCAATGAATGATGATACAAAGCAAAAAAACAGAAAGCTGGTCCGCAATTTAGTATTGATTGCGGTGGGCATGTTCGGTTTCGGATATGTGCTTGTACCGATTTACGATGTATTTTGTGACATAACGGGGCTGAACGGCAAAACGGCCTCGGTTGCGGTCGCAGAAACGGCACGCGACGTCGATGAAAGCCGTGAAGTAACCGTTGAGTTTGTCACTTCGTTGAACCAAGCCGCGCCGATGACGTTTCGTGCCGAGACATACAAAATGAAGGTGCATCCCGGACAATACTATACGGTCAATTTTTATGCCGAAAACCTCACCGATAAGCTGATGATTGCCCGGGCGATCCCTAGTATTGCGCCGGGTCAGGCTGCGGAATTTTTCACCAAGACGCAATGTTTTTGTTTTGACGAACAAAGTTTCGAAGCGCATGAAGCTAAAACGATGCCGGTTCGTTTCGTGGTAGATCCGAAACTGCCTGAAAAGTACAAAACAATTACGCTTGCATACACATTTTTCGATAACACTGAATTAACAGCAAAAAAGCAAAAATAGGGGAAGGTTATGTCTACAAACGCTTATTACATTCCTCATAAGGCGACCTGGCCGATTATCGGTACGGTTGGTCTTATGATGACTCTGGCAGGATTTGCCAATGTGTTAAACGGCTCCTCGATCGGCCCGGCGATGATGATTATGGGCTTCGTCGTATTTATTATCATGCTTGCCGGCTGGTTTACGCTTCAGTCCGTGGAAAGCGAATCGGGAATGTACAGTACTCAAGTCGGTATTTCCTATCGCATGGGGATGATGTGGTTCATTTTTTCGGAAGTCATGTTCTTTGCGGTATTCTTCGGTACCTTATGGTATACGCGAAATCTTTCAGTACCTTGGCTTGGCGGTTTCGGCGACGGTCCCGGGCGTGCGACTCATGAAACCTTGTGGCCGGCATTCGAAGCCATGTGGCCGACTAACGGACCGGGTGAAATCGGCGGCGAATACGAACCGATGGGGGCTTGGGGCTTACCGTTTTTAAACACATTAATTCTGTTGACCAGTGGTGTCACATGTACTTGGGCGCATCATGGTTTGTTGGCAAAAAACCGCGATCAGCTCATTAAAGGCTTAATCGCGACGGTTGCGTTAGGTTTTCTGTTCGTCGGCTTTCAAGCGATAGAATATCACGAAGCTTATACCGAAATGGGCTTGACCTTAGGTTCAGGAATTTACGGATCGACATTCTTTATGTTAACAGGCTTCCATGGTTTCCACGTTTGTGTCGGTGCGATTATTCTTTCTGTGGTATTGTTCCGCACCTGGAAAGGGCATTTTAAACCGGAGAATCATTTCGCATTCGAAGCGGCCGCCTGGTATTGGCATTTTGTCGATGTCGTTTGGTTAGGGTTATTTATCTTCGTTTACATGATGTAAGTCGATAACAGGGCATCAAATTAAAGCGCTGTCTGCCAGGTAGCGCTTTTTTTTTGTCGTTCGATTTAAGAAAGGTGAAAGGGGCAAGATGAAAGGGGCAAGATGAAAGGGGCAAGATGAAAGAGGATCTGTGCGGGACGGGTTAAATAACCCGTCCCGCAGAAGTGGCTACGACTGGCCACTGCTCGGACAGTTGACTTCGGCAAGCTGAAGCATCTTGCTAATCAGGTAACTTAATGGCAGTGACGTTGGAGCGTGGGAACGGGGTATGAATAATTACTTTCTAAATGGTTTTATTTCGTTCGAAACGCTCAGGACGGGCTTGCAAACCCCGTCCTGCTTGAGAGAGGGGTTTATCGGCTTTGTTCCGCTTGAGGCGGTTTTTTTGCATGAATGACCGAGCCGATGCCGTGAGGTTTCAATAAGCCGAAGGCCATCGCCAGGAATAATAAAACGAATAACACGATTGACAATGAAATTCGGACTGTTAATGCTTTGACGGCTTTATCCGACCGGTCTTCCGGTTTGCGGACAACGATATGATAAAGCGCGGAGCCCAGGCTGATAAGGATTGCAGCAAACGCAATAATGAAGATAGTTTTAATTAGCATAAAAAAGTCTAAAAGCGATCGATGATAATCGGGTATTCTCAACGATTAATCGACGCTTGCCAATAGGACAACCCAAAAACCATGACGATTAAAATCGGTCTTTGTAAGCTTAGACTCACATTAATTCCATCAATCGCCTATGTGTTGTTGATGGTACTACTGATTTCGCTAGGAAATTGGCAATTATCCAGATCTTCGGAAAAAGCCGCCTATCTGGCCGAACAGGAGAAACAAAGCCAATTACCGCCGTTGTCGTTAACATCGGAGTTGCCGGCCGATGCCGCGAGTATTCGTTATCGAGCTGTCGAATTAACCGGGCGTTACGATACCAAGCGTCAGTTTTTGCTGGATAATCAAATTAGACACGGAAAGGCCGGTTATTTCGTGATGACGCCGCTGTTGCCGAAAAACTCCAATACGGCAGTCTTGGTTAATCGAGGTTGGATTGAGGCGGGGACTGATCGACAAACGTTGCCTGATATTACCTTGCAAAAAAGTAATGTTACCGTCAAAGGACGAATCAATACTTTTCCTGATGTCGGTTATCATCTGGAAGGCTCGGAAATTCCGACCGATACTTGGCCGTCTCTCGTGCAACTGATCGACAGCAACGTTGTTGCTGAGAAACTGGGTTATCCGTTGGCCGATTATCAAATTGAACTACACCAAGCCGGAGGTGAAGGTTATTTGCGGGAATGGCGTATCGCGACTGTCATACCTCCTGAAAAGCATGTGGCTTATGCGGTGCAATGGTATGGCTTGGCTTTAACTTTAACGGCTTTATTTATATGGTACGCGTGCAAAACAAAACATGAATAATCAACAGAAAAAAAATCGCAACCTAATTCTGATTATTTTCGGAATGTCGATCATCCCATTTCTTTTTGCGTGGTATTTAAAAGAACATCCCAATCTACTTAAAGGTGCGACCAATCATGGCGAATTGATTATTCCGCCGTTATTGACCGAGCGGCCCGATCTAATTGGTATCGATTCGTTCTCGGCTGAAAATATCGACGAATTAAAAGGCCGCTGGGTTTTAATCAATGTGGTGCCTGATGCGGATTGCGATCAAACCTGCCTTGATGCCGTTTATAAGTCCAAACAACTCTTATTGATGATGGGCAAAGAGTTAACCCGTATTCGTCGAACTGTGATGTTGCTGAATCCCGATGCCGAACGGTATATGAACACATGGTGGCAAGACGACGATCGACTGCTAAAGACTCGCCCTAGTGCGGATTTGTTGAAGCAACTGTCAAAGCTCAACGGACCCGGGATCGTGAACGGTATGCTGTTGATCATGGATCCATTGGGCAATATCATGATGCGTTATCAGCCCGGATTTGACCCTTATGATGTTAAGAGCGATCTCAGAAAATTGCTGAGTGTTTCGCAAATCGGATAAATCATGTTTCGTAAATCGGATAGACCATGTTTAGAAAAATAACTTTTGTTTCCGCCTTTTTGGCTTTACTGCTTATCGTAGCCGGTTCCGTCGTCAAGTTGACCGGAGCGGATTTGGCATGCCCGGACTGGCCTGAATGTTACGGTCAATGGTTTATCGCCGATAATGCCGAGTTTAAAACTTCGGCCGAACAGCTTTATCCGGGAAAAGCTGTCGATGTAAGTAAAGCTTGGCAAGAAATGGCGCGACGCTATGTATTCGGCTTATCGATGTTGACCGTCTTGCTGTTGGCATTGATCGCATGGCGCCAGCAATTTCACCGGTCCGTGGCGACAACTGGAGCGGTGGCGTTACTTATCCTGGCGGCTGCGCAAGTTTGCACGGCCGTTAAAGCGGTCGAATTGAATGCGATGCCGATTATAGTTACTGCTCAGGCATTGCTTGGATTTATCCAGTTTTGGCTATTGAGTTGGCTATTTGTACGATTAAATCCTGCCTTAAATAAGCTAAATCGAATAAGCGGTCCCATCTGGCTTGCCGGGTTCGCCGGCTTGTTGGTGTTGGTGCAAACCCTATCCGGTTTATGGGTTAGCGCCAATCATGCGGGACAAGTCTGCAGCGGTTTTCCGCAGTGTAACGGGCAATGGTGGCCGGAAGCCGATTACCGTGCCGCGTTGAATATATTCAATGGTCTGGTTACCGGTTATCAAGGGATTTTATCCTACGATGCACAGGTGGCGGCCCATTGGTTGCATAGAGTCTTTGCCCTGCCGATTTTTGTTGTCTTAACTTGGCTGGTGCTGCGAGCTACCTCGGCTAATTGCGCCAAACCGGTCAGAAAAGCCGGCATGATGCTGAGTATTTTATTATTCGTGCAAATCGGCTTTAGCGTAATTGCCGCCAAATACGGACTATCGGCATGGTCGGCCATTGTGCATAATTTTGTTTCGGCAATATTGATGCTGCCGTTGCTCGCGATCGCCGTTTATAGCCGTTACGGATATGCGGGCGAAGTGTTGGCCGGCGAAACGGTCGAGCGTCCTGTCGCCGAGTTTGAAGCTGCCGAAGCAGTAATCGAAGTCGGCTATGTCGAGCCGGAACCGGAATCGCTGACGCGCCGTCTCAAGTCGCAGCTGCAAAAAACCCGGTCCGGCCTTAGCGGATTGATGGCAACGATTCCTATTGGTCAAAAAGCCATCGACGACGATTTACTGGAGGAAATCGAAGCCAGATTATTGATGGCCGATATCGGTATCGAAGCAACGACAGCAATCATTCGGCGACTGACCGATAGTCTCGAACGGCATCAATTAAACGACGGGGAAGCATTGGAAAATGCGCTAAAACAAGAATTATTGGCTATTCTTAAACCTTGTGATGATCCCTTACAGATTCCCAAACAAGATAAACCGTTCGTGATTTTGGTAGTCGGCGTCAACGGTGCCGGCAAAACTACGACGATCGGTAAAATGGCCAAGCGCTTTCAATCTCAAGGCCATAGCGTGATGCTGGCAGCGGGCGACACCTTCAGGGCGGCGGCAGTCGAACAGTTGCAAACCTGGGGCGAGCGTAACAACATTCATGTCGTCGCGCAGCACACAGGCGCCGACTCGGCCTCGGTGATTTATGACGGTGTTCAATCGGCACAGGCCAAAGGTGTCGACGTGTTGATTGCCGATACCGCAGGACGTTTACACACCAAATCCAATCTGATGGACGAACTGAAAAAGGTTAAGCGCATTATCGGAAAGCTCGATGAAACCGCGCCGCACGAGGTTTTGTTGGTTTTAGACGCGGGAACCGGTCAGAACGCGTTGTCTCAGGCGAAACAATTTAACGAAACTGTGGCATTGACCGGTATCGCATTAACCAAGTTGGACGGCACAGCGAAGGGCGGGGTTATTTTTGCATTAGCCAAGCAATTCAGCGTGCCGATTCGTTTTATCGGTATCGGTGAAGGAATCGACGATTTGCAAGATTTCGATGCGAAACAGTTTGTCGACGCCTTATTTGTTAAAGATCAATAGGTTTATGCTCAAATTCGATCATGTCAGTAAACGTTATCCCGATGCCGGCGATGCATTGCTGGATGTCACATTTCATCTACAGCGCGGCGAATTCGCTTTTTTGACCGGCCATTCCGGAGCCGGTAAAAGCACTTTGTTGAAATTGATCGCGGTCATGGAAAGATGTTCGCGCGGTCAAGTTTTGTTGGACGGGCAAAATCTGAACAAGGCGTCCGATCGACAAATACCCTATATACGAAGGAAGCTGGGCTTAATATTTCAGGATTATAAATTGCTGCAAGATAGAACCGTTTTCGACAATGTCGCATTGCCGTTGGTGGTGGCGGGTTACAGTCATTTTGATATCGGTCGGCGCGTTCGAGCAGCGCTCGATAAGGTCGGCTTGCTGGGTAAGGAAAAAAAACTTCCGCAGACTTTGTCCGGCGGCGAACAGCAGCGCGTCGGCATTGCCCGCGCCGTTATAAACAAACCGCCGTTGATTCTCGCCGACGAGCCGACCGGTAACTTGGATCCGGAATTGTCGTCCGAGATTATGAAATTATTTGAGGATTTTCAACAAGTCGGCGTAACGGTGTTGATTGCCACACATGATATCGCTTTGGTTGAGCGAATGGGACATCGTGTATTGCAATTGGATCATGGCCGCTTGGTCGCAAGTTAACAGATGAAAAAGCCGAATATCAACCACAGAAGACCGCAACCCCGACAGAAAAAGGAAGTCCGACGAAAAGTTGTTTCCGGTAGGCTAAGCGCTATGCTACAGACTTACCTGGATATTCATGCGCAAGCCTTGTTTTCCAGTTTAGGTCGTTTGGCGCGCGCACCTGTGACATCGCTGATGACCGTCAGCGTATTATCCATTGCAATTTCGTTGGCCGCAGGATTCTATCTGTTGGTCGCCAATATTCAACAATTAACCGGCGGACTCGAAGATAGCAATCAAATTTCGTTGTTTTTAAAAGATCACGTCACCGATGATGCCGGCGTAAATTTAGCCGAGAAAATTAAAAAATTCGATCATATACAGGAAGTCAAGGTTATTACGAAAACCCAAGGGCTCGCTGAATTTCGTGAATATAGCGGTTTCGGCGATGCACTGAAGGCGTTGGATAAAAACCCCTTGCCGACAGTCATTCAGGTTATGCCGGAACATAGCCTCGAAGAAGGACCGCAACTTGACGAATTGTTTACAAAATTAACGGATTTACAAGAAGTCGATTTTGCACAATTGGATATGCAATGGATCAAACGCTTGTATTCGATCATGGAACTGGCGGATCGTGGTGTTACGCTGCTCAGTTTTATATTGGCCCTAGCCGTATTATTCATTACCGGCAATACGATAAGACTGGAATTACACAACCGGCGTGATGAAGTCATCATCGCTAAACTGGTGGGCGCGACCCATCGTTTTATTCAAAGGCCGTTTTTGTATACCGGTTTTTGGTTGGGTTTTTGTTCGGGCATTTTGGCTTGGATTACTGTGACGGTCATGCTGTTTATTCTGCAGCAACCGATCGATCGATTGTCCGGTCTTTATGACGGCGTATTTTCGATGCGTTATTTGAGTTTCGGCGAAATGATGTCATTAATTGCGATTTCTTCACTGCTTGGAGTAGTTGCTGCCTGGGCGGTGCTTTGCTATCAATTAAGACTGACCAAGCCCGAATAAACCGAAAGTCAGTTTAAGTCCTTGACTCCAATAAGGTATTTATAGCGATATCCCCAGTGAATCAGAATCGCCCCGAGCCCTATCGATTATGAATTCACTCACAAAATAATGCGGAACTTATAAAAATTTTAGCACTCATACCACGAGAGTGCTAAAATCGGGCAAATTTAAAAATAAGGGGAAATCATGAGTAACGCATTAGCCTTTGCCTTACCAACTAATCTTTCCGTAGGAACATTCGACGCTTATTTGAATGCGGTCGCGCAAATGCCGACTTTGTCTCACGAACATGAGCGCAAACTAGCGCTTCGCTATCGCGATGAAGGCGACTTGGAAGCAGCGAAGGAGCTAGTTATGTCGAATCTTCGTTTTGTTGTTCATGTCGCGCGTGGATACAGCGGTTACGGACTGCCATTGCCCGACATCATTCAAGAAGGCAACGTCGGCCTCATGAAAGCCGTCAAACGCTTCGATCCCGATGTCGGGGTTCGCTTAGTGACCTTTGCCGTGCATTGGATCAGAGCGGAAATACATGAATACGTCATCAAAAACTGGCGTATCGTCAAAATCGCTACAACCAAAGCTCAGCGTAAACTGTTTTTTAATTTACGCAAATCGAAAAACAACCTAGGCTGGTTGTCGCACGACGAGGCGAAAGCTGTCGCCAACGATTTAGGCGTTGATCTCAAAACCGTTTATGAAATGGAAAAACGTATGGACGGTTCGGATATGGCTTTCGACATGCCGCATGACGAGCCTTCCGACGAAAGCACTTACGCCTCGCCAGTCAGTTACTTAGAACAACATAACTCGGACCCTGCGGATTTGCTGGAAAACGAGCAATGGCAAGGTTATGAAGAAAACATGCTAAGCGAAGCAATGGCGGAGCTTGATGAGCGTAGTCTCGATATTCTCAATAGCCGCTGGCTAAGCGAAGAAAAAGCGACTTTGCATGATTTGGCCGAACGCTACAATGTTTCAGCCGAGCGCATCCGGCAGTTGGAAAAAAACGCCATGAACAAGCTGAAAGCCGCATTCGTGCTGGAAGCATAATAAGTCGAACACTTCACGCGGGGCGGGTTATTTAAGCCGCCCCGAACGTTCTCCGGTTCCCATAGTCCTCCGTGAGAATCCATAAGAGTTAAGAAATAATCACTTCCTAGTAACCGGAAAGTATATCAATCCGAAATCCGCGCAATCTCCCCATAACGAAAACAATCGACAGTATGATCGTTGATCATGCCGACCGCCTGCATGAACGCATAACAAATCGTCGAACCGACGAATTTAAAACCTCGTCTTTTCAATTCTTTACTGAGCCGATCCGATAAAGGCGTATTCGCCGGCAACTCGGCGTGCGTCCGCCACGCGTTCTGGACTGGCTGGCCGTCGACAAAATCCCATAGAAACGCATCGAAACTCCCGGCTTCTTCTATGACGTTCAAAAAAGCGCGTGCATTGGTCACAGCGGCATTCACTTTGAGCCGGTTGCGAATGATGCCCGGATTCTCCAGCAACTCCGCGATTTTTGCGTCATCATAGCCGGCCACCGATACCGGATCGAAATTGTCGAACGCTGCCCTGAAATTGTCCCGCTTTTTCAAAATCGTCGACCAACTCAAGCCCGCCTGAGCGCCCTCCAAAACCAAAAACTCGAACAACAGGCGGTCGTCATGCACCGGCACACCCCACTCGCGATCGTGATAGTCCTCTTCAAGCGGGCTGGACAAAGCCCATCGGCATTTTTTGTTCATGTCAATTGAAAGATATGATTAGGAACGAGCATGAAATAACTTCGACAACTTCTGGGAAGGGGTTCGGTGGCTCGATTGACAGGCGTCGGCGGCAGGGCAGATTTTTGCTCCTGCAAAATCTGCATTCATGCCATCCATGGCAATCAGATTCCGCCGTCGAGCCTACATGGATGTATTCACCCAGCACCTAAATTCCATAGTCCATTGACTATGTTTAACTATCTTGGATAATTTAGGTGTTGGGTTCACGGCGTCCTGTCAAGCGAGTCACCGAATCGCCGCAAAGCCTACTGACTGTAGCAGTTATTTTGTGCATATTACTTAGATTTCTAGGAAGGATACCGTGCGTTAAAAAAAGATAAAGTCCTTGATCTCATCGCGATTCAAAAGCACGATTTGCTGCTCCATCGCTTCCCGATGCAGATCGTCCTTGCCGATTCGCATACTCAAAAGAAAATACGACAACAAGGCAGCCCGAATTTGAGTGACGCATTTACCGTCGACCATTCCGAAATCGCGCTCGATCACGCTTTTTTGCGCTTCGTTCAATCCCGGATGCGGACCGATTTCGATAGTCAACCACTTGTTCCACAAGGTGTCGGTAAAAGGCGCCTCGTCAGCCTTACCCAAAATAGAGACGCTATGAATACGTGCAAGAACGAAATCGCGGTAGTCGTTGTGAGTTACGCTGAAAGATCGAACGTGCCAACGCAAACCGTCGAACACCAAAGTATGAGGGTTGATTTGCAAAGTCTTAGGCTCAGGACTAGACAACGATTGATACGAAATCTCCAGCCCGAATTTAAAACGCACCGCCTGCACAACGCCGCGCAAAACTCGCGTATCGATTTGCCGTACCAAAGGATTGACGATTTCAACGGTTGGAAGGTTACCGACTAATGCGATCAAGGTTTCGTAACCGTTTTGTTGCTGTAATTTTAAAACCTGTAACAGCTCGCCGGTCGTTCCATCCATGAAGCCCGGTTTAAACGAATCGTCGACCACATACCGTTTCAAATGCTTATCGTAACGAATATTTCCCGGACACAGCGATTGATAAAGCGTCAAATCCTTCGAAGCCTGTACCCGACTGATGCCGAAATAATTAATCAACGTACCGGTCGAAATTTCGCCGCTCCAAAACACCGTCGCTTCCAGCAAAGTTAATCGATGACGCTGTTCCCATTTTAAATTCGGTTGCAAGAGACTACTCATGGTGTTAGAGTTATGAAAATAAAATTTATATATTTCTTAATTGAATGGTCAAGAATTCTATCAGTAGCTTAGCAGTAAACAAACTTTAGAGAGGAGAAGAGATAAAAAATTTCTTTTCGAATACAAGTAATGGTTATTAACAATGATACTCGATAGGCGATCGCATGTTTATAGATACGAATTTGATTGGCATAGCAGGTACTTAACAATGGAACAACTCACCGATCTTAAAGCGATATTACATTCCAAACGCGCCAACATCTACTATCTGGAAAAATGCCGGGTGATGCAAAAGGATGGTCGCGTACTCTATCTGACAGAAGCCAAGGAAGAAAAACAGTACTGGAATATACCGATTGCCAATACCACGGTGATTCTGCTCGGTACCGGTACCTCGATCACGCAAGCGGCAGCCAGAATGTTGGCATCGGCCGGCGTGTTAATCGGATTTTGCGGAGGCGGAGGTACGCCGTTGTTGATGGGCAACGAAATCGAATGGCTAACGCCGCAAAGCGAATACCGACCCACGGAATATATCCAAGGTTGGTTGTCGTTTTGGTTCGATGCACAAAAAAGGTTACAAGTCGCAAAGCAGTTTCAACACGGACGCATCGACTATTTAAGCCGCATCTGGGCCAATGATAAGGATCTCAAAACCGAAGGGTTTGACAGCAACGACGAAGACATAGCAGGCGCGTTAGCCAATTGCGCCGCGAAAATCGACAATGCCAAAAACGTCACCGAATTATTGGTAGGTGAGGCGCAACTGACCAAAAGCCTGTATAAAGCCGCCGTCAAACGAACTAAGCACAGTGATTTTAGCCGTAATGCCGAAAGTGTCGATGACGCCAATATTTTTCTCAATCACGGCAACTATCTGGCCTACGGCTTGGGTGCCACGACGCTGTGGGTACTCGGCATCCCGCACGGTTTCGCGGTCATGCACGGTAAAACGAGACGCGGGGCATTGGTATTTGATGTCGCCGACCTAGTCAAAGATACGTTGATATTGCCGTGGGCCTTCATCTGCGCCAAGGAAAAAACGACCGAACAGGAATTCCGTCAACAAATTCTGCAAAAATTTACCGAACATAAAGCGCTGGAATTTATGTTTGACACTGTTAAGGATATCGCCTTGCAGGGAGATAAGGCATGAGTTTAGCGGGTCGAATCATTCCTACGCGTCCGCGTGAAAACGCTCATAGCTTAAAATCACTCAACCCAATTTTCAAGCCGCAAGCCATCAATACGTCTAAAATTCCTTGTGTTATTAGTGACCAATGTCAAATCCAAAGCAACTGCGTGAGCGGCAATCCAAAGGTCATTGCCCCCAATCAGACAACCTTTTTTTTCCAAGTCACTGCGAATAGAGGCATAAACCTCCGCAACCTCAACCAGCATAGGTTGCACCGGCAAACGAGCAGCCAGCAGTTGGACATTCATGATGGCCGCTTCTTTTTCTCGGCTTTTCAATGCCCCCGAAAACAATTCACCATAGGTAATCATCGAAATCACAACTTCACCATGCCGCAATTGCCTAAACCTTTCTGCAATGCAAGCCGGACGGCGTTTTTTAAGATAAATACAAATATCCGTATCCAGCATGTACAGAGCTTGCATCAGTCAAAATCCCGATGCTGCGGCGGAGGGTCAATCCGTTCTTCCGCCATAAAATCATCTGAGAAGCTGGCGAAAATGTCCATCACATCCGCAAGATTATCCGGTTTTTTGCGTAACACCACCTCATCGCCGCGTCGAAAAATCTCCACCTCATCCGCATCAAACTGGAACTCTTTGGGAATTCGCACCGCTTGCGAATTACCGCTTTTAAAAACGCGCGTTGTCGTCATAAAACACCTCGTGTATATATCGTATGTGTTTACATTAGCACTAATCCAGAATGAGAACAATAAACTGGAGTTCCTAACATGATGGTCACCTTCGTGTCCGAATGCGAGAAAAAAGCGCTAAACCGCACCCGCCGCGTCCTCGACGCCTTCGCCAACCGCATTGGCAGCCGCACCTGGCAAACCGTGATCACTGAGGAAGGCTTACAAGCGGTAAAAAAGCTGCTGAGAAAAACCGCGACCAAGAACACCGCCGTGAGTTGTCATTGGATACGGAGTCGAAGCCGGAGCGAGTTGGTTTGGGTCGTGGGGAATCGGAGCAAGTTTAATCGGGAGGGGGTTGTGCCGGTGAATTATACCGAAACGGAAATTACTCAATTTGCCGATAACAGCCAGTGGAAAACTATCGAGATTATAAAATACGCCGCCACTATTGCCGGTTTGTTCCACGACTATGGCAAGGCCAATCAATTATTTCAGGATAAGATTGATCCAAATAAGAAAACATCTGTATTCGAACCCTACCGACATGAGTGGGTGTCGCTTCGTTTGTTCCAAGCATTTATTGGCGACAAGAGTGATATTCAGTGGCTTGATGCTTTAACCCAAATAGATCAAGATGGATTTTCTAATTGTTTCAGAGATGGCTTGGATGGGCATGTTACTGAAAATCATCCGATAACTGACCTACCGCCATTTGCAAGATTGGTTGCTTGGCTAATTCTAACGCATCATAGATTACCGATTTGTCCAGCATGGAAAGGTGTTTCTGTACCTCCTATGGAGTCTGTTGATCAATGGATCAACACCAATTTTGAAGCGATATGGAATTCCCCTAATTGTAAAGACAAAGACCAAGCTGAGCGGATAGAAGCTAATTGGCATTTTGAGAAAGGATTGCCCGTTCAAAGTATGCAATGGCGTTCTAAAGCCTGCCTGATTGCTTCGGAAACCATAACCAAATTATCAAGAGTACTTAGTGACGAATGCAATTGGTTGGATGAGCAGCTTTTCAGTTCTCATCTTGCCCGGTTGTGTCTGATGTTGTCAGATCATTACTATTCGTCACAAAACGCGACACCAGAATGGCAAAATCCACACTATCAAGCGTTTGCCAATACCGATAAAAAAACCAAACAGTTTAAACAGCAGTTGGATGAGCATCTCATTGGGGTGGCGCATCATGCGCAAAAAATTGTTCGATCATTACCTCGATTTAATGCAACGCTCAGACAACTTGAAAAAAACGCTTTTCTTGAAGCAAATGTCCGTAAAGCGTTCAAAGAGGAGTTCGGCTGGCAAGACCAGGCAAAGAAACTGGCGCAGGATTTAAGCAAAGAGAGTGTCAATCACGGCTTTTTCGGCATTAACATGGCGTCGACTGGCAAAGGAAAAACATTGGCCAATGCAAAAATCATGTATGCGCTTGGTAGCGAAACGGGGCGAATTCGCTTCAATGTGGCACTGGGTCTACGCACCTTAACACTGCAAACCGGAAAAGAGTTCCGGGAAATGCTAGAGCTGACCGATGAAGAATTGGCCATTATGGTTGGTGGCATAGCCGCTAAAGAATTGTTTGAAAATGAACAAAGTAAATCAAGTGGTGAACAAAAGCAAAGTGGCATAAATGAGTCCAGTCAATATGAGGGTTCTGGCAGCGAATCGGAAGAAGCGCTGGATGCCGATCTCTTTGTTGATTATACCGGCGATATCTACGATCACAGTCTGAGCAGCTGGACGAAAAAAAACGACAAACTGGAAAAACTGATTCAAGCGCCGGTGCTGGTTAGCACTATTGACCACTTGATACCGGCGACCGAAGGCACGAAAGGTGGCAAGCAGATCGGCCCTATGTTGCGCTTATTAAGTTCAGACCTGGTATTGGATGAGCCGGATGATTTTGGTTTGAATGACCTGCCGGCATTATGCAGGCTGGTGAATTGGGCAGGCATTTTGGGCAGTCGCGTCTTGCTTTCCACCGCAACTATGCCGCCGGCGTTGGTTTACGCGCTCTATCAGTCCTACTACTCAGGGTGGAAGCAATATGCCCAGGCAAATATCGAAAATTGGGATGCACATATTAACTGTGCCTGGTTCGATGAATTCAATACGCCGCAGGCCGAACCAGTTAAGGAATTTGACGCATTTAAAGCGTTGCATAAAAAATTCATCAAAGACCGAATCAAAAAGCTGAAGGAAAACACCTTGCCTCAACGTAAAGGTCGCATTATCTCTATCAGTGATTCTTGTACAGACAGCATTGGTCGGTTGGCTGACACTGTTCAACAAAATATACTCAATCTGCATAAACACCATAATCAAAGTAAAGACGGACAAACTATCTCCATTGGATTGGTGCGTATGGCGAATATTGATCCTTTGGTAGCCGTTGCTAAGGCCTTATTGAAACGAGAGGTAACCCAAGCCAATACCTGCATACACTATTGCGTCTATCACAGTCACTATCCAATCGGCATACGCTCATATCTGGAAGCCCGCCTGGACAAAGTGCTGAAGCGGAAAAAGCCGGAAGAGATTTGGTGGCATGATTCGGTAAAACAGGCGCTTGATAAACATCCGCAACAACATCATGTCTTCGTAGTCCTGGCCTCGCCGGTTGCGGAGGTTGGCCGGGATCATGATTACGACTGGGCGATTGTGGAACCCAGTTCCATGCGTTCCATCATTCAATTAGCCGGTCGAGTTCTTAGACACCGCGATCATGTTCCAGAAACGGCCAATATTCTATTGTTAAACGAAAACTACAGAGCCTTGGTTTATAAATCGGTTTGTTTTGAAAAGCCGGGGTTTGAATCAGCGGAACGGCAACTGGCAGAAAAAGATTTAAATAGCCTTTTAGATACTGACCAATATCAGACTATCAATGCCGTACCGAGGATAACCTTACCTTCAGAATATCGAAAAAAGGGTAATAGCTATTTAAACCTGGTTGAACTGGAACATAAAGCCCTTGCCGCCCAATTATTTGGAGATAGAACAGGGGCAAAAATTTGGTGGAGAAACAATCCCCACTGGTGCGGTGAAATTCAACGGCAGCAACGCTTCCGTGCATCGCCACAGGATGAAGCTTATTACCTATGGCTGGAAGACAGTTATTCCGAGCCAAGATGGAAATGGAAAAACGAGCATGTTTATCCTGCGAAATTTGCCGATCATGGTTCTATTGTCATTTCAAGCGGCAAAGACCTGGAAATAGGCGAAAGGAATAATGTCTGGTTTAACCTCGATCCACTAACAATTTATTCCGAACTCGCCAATGATTTTGCCATTGAATTAGTGGAAGTGAGCCGACGATTTGGCGAAGTTCGTCTGATCGATTACGAAAGCAACAGACAGCAAGAATACCTCTACCATCCTAATTTGGGACTGTATAAAGAAATAGGAAATAGCAATGACTAATGATGCTAACAAGCTTAGTACTTGGGAAGAAGTGATTAAAGAATATATTGATGGATTAGATGAACATAGCAAAAAGGAAGAATACTTAAACGAATTAATTTCAAAGTTCTATTTTGAAAAATGCATACAGGCGGAAACTGCTGATGATGTAGATAGAAAAATTTTAGAAAATGATTTAAAAAAAATCAGAACGACTCCGGTCACGCAAAAAAACAAGCCTAAATTAGAGAAGTATTATGATTCTTTTATTCAACGGGGCTGGCTTGAGAGTCATGACCAGGAATTGAAGAAGTTAAAAGGAAAAAACTGTTTTTATAACATCTGGATTTGTAGAGCATTGATGCTAGGGAATGGTGTTCAGCCAGCCACTCATGTTGCCAAGCTGACCCATTCAAGCAGTGGTGGATCTTCAATGTTAGATGACAACCATGCAATAGATCATAGTTACGTCACTACAAGTTCCCTTACGAATAAAAATTACGACGGTGCGTATCCTGATGCCAAGTTTTCTAAAATTGTTAAATTTTTGATGCTGAAAAATGGCAACATGCTCAGTGAAGAAATTAAACGTGGAAATCTCCAGCCGTTGAGCAAATTTGCGGATAAAGAAGGAGAGCTTGATCGATGGATGAATGGCTTTCAAAGAAATTTAGCACCATCTCTTAAAAGCGATTGTTTAGCTAAGCAAATTTATTTTCCAGTTGAAAATGACTATCATCTTTTAACAGTCATGAAATCATCTTCTCTCGCACATTCCTTATTTCTTAAAAACTTTGAAAAGTCCGCTAAAAAGCAACAAGAAAAATTAAAAAAAAGCAAAAGCCAACAACGCTATCATCAACAACCCTATCTGCGTTCAATAAATGTTGCCAAAATTTCTACTACTTTGAGTCAACCACAAAACGTTTCTGTGTTAAACGGAGCGCGAGGTGGCAGGTTATATTTATTTTCCAGTCAACCTCCCACTTGGCAAAGCCAACTAAAGCCGCCTGCCAATCACTCATCACTGTTCTACGCTATCTTCTTAAATACAAATACGCGTATATCGATTGATTATTTGCGTGATTTTTTATTACGTTATCAAAATATAGATCTAAGTATTCGAGATCCTAAACGCCGCAAATGGATAGATAAATGGGTGAATGACATCATTGATGAGGTTTTATCGTACGCGGCTGATATTCAGAATCAGCAAGCTAGTTGGACGGCTGGAGACGGTATAAAACTTAAACCCGCTCATCAATATTTTCTTGATCCTTATCGGGATGATGATGCATTCCAGAAGGCAAGAAAAGCCAATGATTGGCAAGCGGAAATTTGTAATGATTTTGCCCGTTGGTTGAATTATAAGCTGATCGGCAAAGACAAGAAATTTACACCACAAAAAGCACATTCTCGTATCTGGGCGGAACTATTAGCACAACCACTCAGAGAAAATAACCAAATGATTGAAGCCGATATGCCAATCAGGGAGGAGGCGTGAGTCAGTATATTCTTATTAATCGCATTCAAGTACAAAACGCCAATGCAATTGCTGGCTTTACTTGGGGCTTTCCGGCTGTAACCCATTTTTTGGGTTTTACTCATAACTTGCTGCGCAAGCTTCATGAAACCGAAAATTTAAACGATATTGGTTTAAATGGATGCGCTGTCGTATCGCATAAACAACAAGTGCATACCTACAAGCCTTATGACTACCAATTTACCCAGAGCAGGAATCCCCCTTTTTTGAAGTCACACGATAAAGCTGCTAATCCGCCCGTTATCGAAGAAGGCAAAATGAACATGACAGTCTCTTTGCTGATTGGGTGCGAGGGTAATATCGGCAACCGCCAGGATGCCTTTATCGAATGGCTGGAAAATGCTTGTATGCGTCAACGTTTGGCTGGCGGAACGATCTTAAAAATTGGCCGTATCGAGATATTCGATACGCAGAATAAAGCGACATTACGAACCATAAAACGCAGATTATTGCCGGGCTTTCTGCTGACAGATCGTTCGGAATATCTTGAAAACCACCATCAAACACTGCAACAAAATAATCCTGAAACGGAATTGATCGATGCCTGGTTCGATTTTATCGCCGTCAAACAACAAGCCCGTCCCAAATCTAATCTGATTACTGAACATTTGGCTAATTTGGTTAAAACGGAGCCGGAAAGCGAAGACTATCGGCAACTGATCGATTCTTGGACTAACCATCGTCAAAGACCTTATCAAGAATCTGAATTGCCGGAGTGCTTGAAAAGCTATTTTGCTCAGCTTCAACCGACTAAATCCAACAAAAAGCTCTTAAGTCAATGGCAAGATTATTGTACTCCGACAGAAAAAACCGAGGCTGACTGGGAGTATATTGCCAAACCGGAGGCGGGATATCTGGTGCCCATCATGACGGGTTATAAAGCTATTTCTGAAGTATATGACAATGAAGAGGTCGCCAATACCCGCGATCATGAAACGCCGGTGTGTTTCGTCGAATCGGTGCACAGCGTAGGCGAATGGTTGAGTGTACATCGTTTGCAAACAGCCGAAGAACTACAAAAATCTTTATGGCATTACCATCACGAAAAACACTGGTATTTGTGCAAGCAATATCAGACCGGACAAGAGAATAATGTAACAGACGAAACATCTTATTCAGAAAATCCTGAAGATGATCTTAGCTAATTATCTAATCGATAATTCATTTTGAAACCAAGGAGTTAAAAGTGACTGAAATTAAATTACCCAGCCTATTGTCGTTTGAACGAAAATTGGAGCCCTCAGATGCGTTAATGTTTGCAGGTTGCTGGAACGAGCCCATCGAAAATGATGAACCAAAACAAGGTAAAAAAGATCATTGGCAACCGATCCGAATTACGAAACGGCTGAATCGTTCTACACAGAGTGCGCACGGTACAAAACCTGATGACATGTCCAAACCGAACCCCGTGGCTTCGGATAATGACGATGCCAACTTACCTCATGATAAGGATACGTTGAAAGTCAGCTTTACCCTGCGTATTGTTGGTAATATCGGAAAACCCTATGCCTGCAATGATCCAGCCTTTGAAAAGCTGATCTTAGAAAAAGTAAAGGCCTTTCGAGAAGCAAGCAATGACTTTTCGGCGCTGGCATTCCGCTATGCCTACAATATCGCCAATGGACGTTTCTTGTGGCGGAACAGGGTCTGTGCCGAGCAAATCATTGTTAACGCCAGTTTCAAAGGGCTGGAGAAACCTATAACCTTTAACGCTTATGATTATTCATTAAACGATTTCGACAAAAACAAAGATTGCGAAAAGCTGCAAACACTCTCGAATAAGATCAAGGAAGGGTTTGGGAATAACGGTAACTTTGTGCTGCTAGAAATAGATGCCTATGTAAAACTCGGTAACGGACAGCATGTATTTCCTTCCCAGGAAATGAACATGGGAGAAAAGAAAAAAGTTTTATTTCAACTTGAAGATACTGCCGCCATTCATAACGTAAAAATCGGCAATGCTTTGCGCACGGTCGATGACTGGTACGAAAATGCCGAATTTCCTATCGCGGCAGAGCCTTTTGGGGCTGTCACTCAAAGAGGAGAGGCACATAGAAAAAGCAAAATTGATTTATATACCTTAATGCTGGATTGGTTAAATAAAGACTCAATTGAAGAAAATCAAAAAAATTATGTGGTTGCCAATCTTATACGTGGAGGAGTCTTCAGCAGAGAAAGTGAAAAGGGCTCGTGATGAAATACTATCTCGACATAACTTTAATACCCAATGATGAAGTCCCGCTTTACTTCATCTGGGAAAAGCTCTATCAACAACTTCATTTGGCTCTGGTGGAACGATTGGAAGACGGCAAATCCAAAGTTGGAGTTTCTTTTCCAAAATATAATCAGGAAGGCCGGAGCTTGTGCAACAAACTCCGTTTGTTGGCTTTTGATAAGTCCGACTTGGAAACTTTGAATCTGGATAAGTATTTCGATCGACTGAGCGACTATGCTCATCGAACCAGCATCAAAGAAGTGCCTGCCGATAAAATCACCGGCTACGCCTTTTTCAAACGAGAACAAGTCAAAAGTAATCACGAACGCTTAGCGAGACGAAGGGCTAACAAAATGGACATTTCCGGTGAGCAGGCTCTGGCTTTTTTTGCTGAAAAAGAGGAGCGCAGAAGCCAATTGCCTTTCATCTTCCTCAATAGTCAAACCAACGGCAATCGTTATCCATTATTTATCGCTATGGAAGAAACTGACGAAGCCCCCAGCTCGGTCGCATTCAGTTCTTACGGTTTGAGCAGTAATTGTCCCGTACCGCTTTTTTGAGGAATTAACGCGTAAACTATTTGGGTCAATTGTAGCAAATAGCTACAATTGACCTGTTTAATTTACTTAATGAGGTGAATAATGGCTAAAGCAGCATCGCCGATTCGTTTGCAAAAGGAATTGATGAGCGCGGCGGAATTAACAGGAAAACGTTTTCATCGGAGCACCGCCGAACAAATCGAATATTGGGCGGAAATGGGGCGCACTGTTTCGGCGTTGTTGGACCCGGACGATTTGGCGGCCATCGCGGCAGGCGTGGCAAAACTCGAATTGGTACCAATATACGGTAAACCGGTCGATCCGGCTTCGGTCTTTCAAACGCTAGAGGATGAGCGCGCGGCGGGAAGCTTGGCTCAGCGCGTTACATCCAGTCCGGTAAGCTATCAAGCGTCCATCGAATACCCCGGCTGTTTGGAACAAATCGACCGCAAGGGTCAAGTCAGGATCGGCCAGTTTATTGACGGCGAATTTGTCGAAATTACTGAACCCCTGTCTGAATGATCAAGAAACAGCTTTGGTTGCTCGCGGGCGGCAATGGTGCCGGAAAGAGCACGTTTTATCAAACTCAGCTAACAAAGCACGGCATTCCATTCGTTAATGCCGATATTTTGGCTAAACACCTCTATCCCCTTGCACCGGAAGCGCACAGCTATGACGCGGCGATGATTGCCGCGCAACTGCGCTCGCAATTATTGTCGGAAGGACGCAGTTTTTGTTTTGAAACCGTATTCTCACACCCCTCGAAGATCGATTTTGTTGCCCAAGCAAAAACATTGGGCTATGAAATTATTTTGGTCTTTATTCATTTGGGCAGCGTATCGCTGAATCAAGCGCGAATTTCTCAGCGGGTTAGCGAAGGCGGGCATTCCGTTCCCGACGAAAAAGTACGAAGCCGATTGCCAAGGTTGTTAAAGCTTATCAAGCAAACCTTACCGCTATGCGATCAAGTCTATCTGTTAGATAATTCTCGTGCGGACAATCCGTTTAAACAAGTTGCGATGATTCGCAAAGGGAAAACCGAGTTGATGCAGGACACGATTCCGGAATGGGCGAGGGAGTTGTTGGCTGATTATTTGCTTGATACTGAAAATTAAACGATTAGACCCAAAAAAATTAGGCTCTTTAACAATATAGAAAAATCAAATAGTTATAAAACAACGAAAAATAATGGTTAAAACGGTTATATGCGAATAAGTAACTGTTGCCATTATTTTTTTGCGCTTTATACTACAGTTCACTGCCGCACAGGCAGCTTAGAAGTGATATCCGTTTCGCGTTTCGGATTTGTAAATGTTCACTGCCGCACAGGCAGCTTAGAAGTCAAGCGCTTTACGAGCTGATGGGCTCAGACCGTTCACTGCCGCACAGGCAGCTTAGAAGACGAAGGCGACGCGCTGATCAATCTGGTACATGTTCACTGCCGCACAGGCAGCTTAGAAGTGCATTACAAAAACCTGGAATGCGTATCGCGTGTTCACTGCCGCACAGGCAGCTTAGAAGCGAGCAAAAGCAACTGCCGGACATGCTGAAATGTTCACTGCCGCACAGGCAGCTTAGAAGCATTAGCTGCGCGTTGTCGTCGATCATAACGAGTTCACTGCCGCACAGGCAGCTTAGAAGTATTGGCTACGCCAAAAGCACCGGCGCATCAAGTTCACTGCCGCACAGGCAGCTTAGAAGTAAGGAGTCAATGATTGAACGTATCAACAAGTGTTCACTGCCGCACAGGCAGCTTAGAAGGATGCTCATGTTGTTTGAGCCCTGCGCTCGCGGTTCACTGCCGCACAGGCAGCTTAGAAGGTTCGATTGAAGAAGGTTTGATGATTCAGGCGGTTCACTGCCGCACAGGCAGCTTAGAAGGCAACGACCCGGCCTTGTTGCGTGAAACCAACGTTCACTGCCGCACAGGCAGCTTAGAAGTCAAGCAAGCGAACATCAATCCGAACCCGAAAGTTCACTGCCGCACAGGCAGCTTAGAAGGCCGGTGCCTTCAGAAAAGGCGGAGTCTTGATGTTCACTGCCGCACAGGCAGCTTAGAAGTTACTCGAAAGTAATGATATTAAATCAGTGCTGTTCACTGCCGCACAGGCAGCTTAGAAGACCAGAAAAAACTAACAACAGAACAGTTGAACGTTCACTGCCGCACAGGCAGCTTAGAAGAACGATAAAAAAGAGCAGGCAATGGTTAAAATGTTCACTGCCGCACAGGCAGCTTAGAAGTGCTTGTCGGTCTGAAAGGCATGCTCGATCAGGTTCACTGCCGCACAGGCAGCTTAGAAGCGAAATTTATACGTTGTATCAATCGCATACTAGTTCACTGCCGCACAGGCAGCTTAGAAGTGACATCGTGTTTGTAACGCAAAATCTGGGTGGTTCACTGCCGCACAGGCAGCTTAGAAGATTCCAATTGTTTACGACCAACAGAAGTTAATGTTCACTGCCGCACAGGCAGCTTAGAAGAGCGACCGACCGGAATGGCCGCTTTGGTGAAAGTTCACTGCCGCACAGGCAGCTTAGAAGGGTTTCGGTATCAACAGACATAATCGATGTGAGTTCACTGCCGCACAGGCAGCTTAGAAGAGGAGCATTTAGACCGCCTGGAGGGTCAGAACGTTCACTGCCGCACAGGCAGCTTAGAAGTATCGGAAAACATATTATCGCGTCTTTACAGCGTTCACTGCCGCACAGGCAGCTTAGAAGAACAGGCTCAACACGATCACGCAACGAGTTAAGTTCACTGCCGCACAGGCAGCTTAGAAGAACAGGCTCAACACGATCACGCAACGAGTTAAGTTCACTGCCGCACAGGCAGCTTAGAAGGACTACAGCACAGCTAAAAGTTGTCACGTGGCGTTCACTGCCGCAC
The DNA here is from genome assembly GCF_050611805.1 of Methylotuvimicrobium sp. Taxonomy (NCBI): domain Bacteria; kingdom Pseudomonadati; phylum Pseudomonadota; class Gammaproteobacteria; order Methylococcales; family Methylococcaceae; genus Methylotuvimicrobium; species Methylotuvimicrobium sp. The sequence goes on along the minus strand of NZ_JBNGHF010000003.1, from coordinate 177,654 downwards.
AGGCAGCTTAGAAGCGGAATAAACGTGGCTCGATCGATGCCGCAATGTTCACTGCCGCACAGGCAGCTTAGAAGGCCGCGATCAAACAGCGCGATGAACAAGCGACGTTCACTGCCGCACAGGCAGCTTAGAAGAGCGGCACCAGCACCGGCAGCACCGGCAGCACGTTCACTGCCGCACAGGCAGCTTAGAAGGGATGCCAGCGCATCATTGCAAAAGACGACGTGTTCACTGCCGCACAGGCAGCTTAGAAGGTCAGCGCACCTTCGGCCACTTCCCATACCGCGTTCACTGCCGCACAGGCAGCTTAGAAGCTCACCGATAGACGATCTATCGCCGGAACAGCGTTCACTGCCGCACAGGCAGCTTAGAAGTTGCCGAAAGGGCAGCGCTATTTGGGTGTGCAGTTCACTGCCGCACAGGCAGCTTAGAAGATTATCGGTTGTTCAACATCACGCCAACTGTGGTTCACTGCCGCACAGGCAGCTTAGAAGATCAGATGATGTAGCTCATTGTTCTGATGGTTGTTCACTGCCGCACAGGCAGCTTAGAAGATCGCCTGTACTCATCCGCGGATACATCTCACCGTTCACTGCCGCACAGGCAGCTTAGAAGTTGACGCAAAGCGCTTTCGATATTAAGTTCATGTTCACTGCCGCACAGGCAGCTTAGAAGAGAGTAAGAACATGGAGCCGGATCATTAAACGGTTCACTGCCGCACAGGCAGCTTAGAAGTCAAATTGCGGTCAACTGACGGAAAGCTATATGTTCACTGCCGCACAGGCAGCTTAGAAGCGATCACCCGATCGATCATTCGCTGATACCTAGGTTCACTGCCGCACAGGCAGCTTAGAAGGCTGCGTAGCGCTGCCGGCGATCCGGGCGGCTGTTCACTGCCGCACAGGCAGCTTAGAAGGTTTGGATTTTACGACTCAAAAGTGAATAATTGTTCACTGCCGCACAGGCAGCTTAGAAGTGATAGTCATTTGTTTCATCAACTTGTACAGAGTTCACTGCCGCACAGGCAGCTTAGAAGAAGTTAATGATGTTCGTTCGTTAATCGCGTCCGTTCACTGCCGCACAGGCAGCTTAGAAGGTCTGGTCGTGTCCTGTTTGCGCTGCGAAAATGTTCACTGCCGCACAGGCAGCTTAGAAGGTTGTTATTTAAGAGGTTTTGAAAATGAAAAAGTTCACTGCCGCACAGGCAGCTTAGAAGGTTCGATCTTTTACGCGATGCGCATGATGGCGGTTCACTGCCGCACAGGCAGCTTAGAAGGGGCGAGATGCCACAGGAAAGGTGCGTGACACGTTCACTGCCGCACAGGCAGCTTAGAAGAAACGCAGAGAAACCATACTAACCGTAATTTCGTTCACTGCCGCACAGGCAGCTTAGAAGGCCAGTGTCCCGGTATCGGTTTGTCGTCGTGCGTTCACTGCCGCACAGGCAGCTTAGAAGTTAGCAATTGGTTTGAATACGATCGTTAATTCGTTCACTGCCGCACAGGCAGCTTAGAAGACAAACGATTTAAGCACGGCACTGATTACGGCGTTCACTGCCGCACAGGCAGCTTAGAAGGCGTAGACTTCCTCCAAATTAAGAGGCCCGCAGTTCACTGCCGCACAGGCAGCTTAGAAGAAACCCGACGAGGAAATCGCATGGCTTCATCTGTTCACTGCCGCACAGGCAGCTTAGAAGAAGCACTGGGATGAGCGGTTTTCGACGATCGAGTTCACTGCCGCACAGGCAGCTTAGAAGTGAATGTGTAGCATCAATCTAGGGATGGCGGTGTTCACTGCCGCACAGGCAGCTTAGAAGAACGGCTGCGGGTACGGTGAATGACGGCACAGGTTCACTGCCGCACAGGCAGCTTAGAAGGATGCGACTAGGCGCGACACATGACACTACCCGTTCACTGCCGCACAGGCAGCTTAGAAGCAGAGCAGGATTTTCGGCACCCCGTGCGAAAGGTTCACTGCCGCACAGGCAGCTTAGAAGAAATTACAAATTGAGCAAATACCTCAGCCGCAGTTCACTGCCGCACAGGCAGCTTAGAAGGATAATGAACGGCGTTTTATCAAGCGTCGGCAGTTCACTGCCGCACAGGCAGCTTAGAAGAATGGAAATAGTCGCCGGCCATAAAGTGCCGTGTTCACTGCCGCACAGGCAGCTTAGAAGACCATCAACACTAATCAATGGCTGTCCTGACCGTTCACTGCCGCACAGGCAGCTTAGAAGCTTAGGCGGTTTTCGCTTGTGATGCTGTTCCCGTTCACTGCCGCACAGGCAGCTTAGAAGAAAGGCGTTGTCCAATGCAAGTCACAATACGTGTTCACTGCCGCACAGGCAGCTTAGAAGTAACCGCTTGATCGATGTAGTTCCATTCTTCCGTTCACTGCCGCACAGGCAGCTTAGAAGTCGATGCGCAACAACTGATATCAGAAATTCCCGTTAACTGCCGCACAGGCAGCTTAGAAGATACTTGTCGTCGAACGGCATGCCATATCTGAGTTCACTGCCGCACAGGCAGCTTAGAAGTCCCGACGAAAAAGTACGAAGCCGATTGCCAAGTTCACTGCCGCACAGGCAGCTTAGAAGCACGGGATACGAACTGAAGTGGTTAATCAACGGTTCACTGCCGCACAGGCAGCTTAGAAGTCCCACTTAAACTCGACATCATACTTGACTTCGTTCACTGCCGCACAGGCAGCTTAGAAGATGACCGCTCCGGAGCGCTTCATGTCGAATTCGTTCACTGCCGCACAGGCAGCTTAGAAGGGCAATATGTGCAGCCAATAGATATTTGCATCGTTCACTGCCGCACAGGCAGCTTAGAAGGGTATTAAAAGCCGCGGCGGTAATACCGACAGGTTCACTGCCGCACAGGCAGCTTAGAAGATTTGTTCTTGCGAATAATATTGTTTAATACCGTTCACTGCCGCACAGGCAGCTTAGAAGAATTGCTAACCGTGGCCTCGGTTATGGCCGTAGTTCACTGCCGCACAGGCAGCTTAGAAGACGCGGTAAAAGTGCTTGAAAGGATGAAGAAAGTTCACTGCCGCACAGGCAGCTTAGAAGTGCAATTCTTTCAGCTCTTCTTCTGCTTCATAGTTCACTGCCGCACAGGCAGCTTAGAAGTTCTCGCATTGGGGTTGGCTCAGTGGGTTAATGTTCACTGCCGCACAGGCAGCTTAGAAGGACCAGCGGATTTATACAACAACTTGGCATCGGTTCACTGCCGCACAGGCAGCTTAGAAGAACTCGAAGAGCTGGCTTTATAACCACGCGGTGTTCACTGCCGCACAGGCAGCTTAGAAGCGACGCGGCATATTATTGCGGCATGGGACAAAGTTCACTGCCGCACAGGCAGCTTAGAAGCGGGAAATGGAATCGGTTGTCGATCACGGCGGGTTCACTGCCGCACAGGCAGCTTAGAAGGATTACGGTTTAGACTCGAATCGGGTAAAAGTGTTCACTGCCGCACAGGCAGCTTAGAAGGCGCCCATCATCGATAAGCGGATATCGTCCGCGTTCACTGCCGCACAGGCAGCTTAGAAGACGCCAAGCGGGATGATGCCGCAAAATCTTCGGTTCACTGCCGCACAGGCAGCTTAGAAGCGCCGCGCGGTCAGCCTCCGGCACCGCACAATGTTCACTGCCGCACAGGCAGCTTAGAAGTGAAGGTTCCGGCAATATCGAATCCGGCTATTGTTCACTGCCGCACAGGCAGCTTAGAAGTAAGTTTGGAGCGTATTCGGCATTGCTTTCATGTTCACTGCCGCACAGGCAGCTTAGAAGCGTCGAGAAATATAATCATGCAGCCCTGGGACGGTTCACTGCCGCACAGGCAGCTTAGAAGTGGCGTCGACACGTCGAGTATCCATTTCAATGGTTCACTGCCGCACAGGCAGCTTAGAAGATTGCAATAGCTGCCAGGATAAGTTCATGTCCGTTCACTGCCGCACAGGCAGCTTAGAAGATCGCGAGTATCGGCTCGGAGTTTCCGTTGAGGTTCACTGCCGCACAGGCAGCTTAGAAGTTTCATAACATGGACTAAACAGATTTTTCCCGGTTCACTGCCGCACAGGCAGCTTAGAAGGTAAAGGTAGCATCGGCGTCGGCAAGGGAGCCGTTCACTGCCGCACAGGCAGCTTAGAAGGGACGATTTTTACCGCATCGCTACGGAATATGGTTCACTGCCGCACAGGCAGCTTAGAAGTCCGCGCCATCGCCGCGCGGCCGCCAATTGATGTTCACTGCCGCACAGGCAGCTTAGAAGTATCACGCGGCGATCGGCGAATTGCTGCGATTGTTCACTGCCGCACAGGCAGCTTAGAAGCCTTGATCGAGGTCAGCCACTGCCCAGGCACCGTTCACTGCCGCACAGGCAGCTTAGAAGAGTTCTATATCTTGGTTTATGCTTTTGAGCGCGTTCACTGCCGCACAGGCAGCTTAGAAGGTTTAAATTTTCGCCGTTCCGTAAAATTCAGGGTTCACTGCCGCACAGGCAGCTTAGAAGGTTTGTCGCGGGAGCGGTAGACCGCATAGAGCGTTCACTGCCGCACAGGCAGCTTAGAAGGATGCCGGCGTGCCGGATAGCACGAAGTTCAGGTTCACTGCCGCACAGGCAGCTTAGAAGAATACCGGCGTTCCTTGGCGGTCAAACCATTTGTTCACTGCCGCACAGGCAGCTTAGAAGGATTCGGCATTGACGACGCTATTCAGCGCCGGGTTCACTGCCGCACAGGCAGCTTAGAAGTGGGCGTTGACGCGCAAACAGAACCCGCGCGAGTTCACTGCCGCACAGGCAGCTTAGAAGGTCTAGGCAGTTTGCGTGGTAGATGATTAGGGGTTCACTGCCGCACAGGCAGCTTAGAAGAGTAGTCCCACGGGCATTGCAATCGGTTGCGCGTTCACTGCCGCACAGGCAGCTTAGAAGGCTGGCTGGCAACGCATCTTGATAACAAAATGGTTCACTGCCGCACAGGCAGCTTAGAAGCTATGGACTGAAATGGATAATGTGTAGAACAAGTTCACTGCCGCACAGGCAGCTTAGAAGCGCATCCTATCCGCCTTTTCCCGAAGTCTCTTGTTCACTGCCGCACAGGCAGCTTAGAAGATTGCCGCGAGATGTTCCGGTAGTTCGTCAATGTTCACTGCCGCACAGGCAGCTTAGAAGATACGGCATTGTAGGCCGGTTTCTCACTCCACGTTCACTGCCGCACAGGCAGCTTAGAAGTCGGCGGTTTCGCTGCTGAGTCGTTTTTTCGGGTTCACTGCCGCACAGGCAGCTTAGAAGTTCACACGTTCTCGCCTGTCATCGTTCGCGAAGTTCACTGCCGCACAGGCAGCTTAGAAGCCGCCCCCCCGCTTTTAATCTTTTTCGATATGTTCACTGCCGCACAGGCAGCTTAGAAACGGCCGACGATGCCATTGCGCCTCAACCGGTTGTTCACTGCCGCACAGGCAGCTTAGAAACAGGGTTCTGCGTAAACTTTCCCTGGTGTGAAGTTCACTGCCGCACAGGCAGCTTAGAAAAACCCCTATTAATTGATTAGAATCATTTATGAGTTCACTGCCGCACAGGCAGCTTAGAAAACCCGAAAGCCTGGCGGTTTTTTTATGCCTACGTTCACTGCCGCACAGGCAGCTTAGAAAAAGCGGAGGGCGATCAACGCCCGCCGGCGTCCGTTCACTGCCGCACAGGCAGCTTAGAAATTGAGTTTGCAGTATTTGAGACAATCGATAAAGTTCACTGCCGCACAGGCAGCTTAGAAATAGCCCAATTGCTGTCGAGCGCCTGGCGATAGGTTCACTGCCGCACAGGCAGCTTAGAAATCAAAGTTTCTAATATCATCAGGCGTTGTTTCGTTCACTGCCGCACAGGCAGCTTAGAAATTTGAGCGCCCGATACATCATGCTTTTGGTAAGTTCACTGCCGCACAGGCAGCTTAGAAAGGGTTGGTGGATTTAGTCTCATTTCCTGAGCTGTTCACTGCCGCACAGGCAGCTTAGAAACTCGCGGAGTGCCTGTTACATATTGCATCATACGTTCACTGCCGCACAGGCAGCTTAGAAATAGCAAATAGATTTCACGATGCAGTGTCGCATGTTCACTGCCGCACAGGCAGCTTAGAAAAAACAAAAAACCGTTTTGCATATAGGCAAGCTGTTCACTGCCGCACAGGCAGCTTAGAAAAGATATCGTGTTTGGCGGTGAATTCCTCCGCCGTTCACTGCCGCACAGGCAGCTTAGAAATGGATCGTTTGCCGGAGTGAAGGGAATGTGTGGTTCACTGCCGCACAGGCAGCTTAGAAAGCCGCTTGGCCTCGTTGGGCCGCTGAATCATCGTTCACTGCCGCACAGGCAGCTTAGAAAGAACCGCAAAGCCGATCGGCGGACATGGCAAGGTTCACTGCCGCACAGGCAGCTTAGAAATATGGCGAGCCAATACCTCTGCCCTGGCGTTTGTTCACTGCCGCACAGGCAGCTTAGAAACTGGGGCTTGACGGCACGGACATTCGAACCAAGTTCACTGCCGCACAGGCAGCTTAGAAATACCGGCCAAAGACAAGGCCAACCGCAGAAGAGTTCACTGCCGCACAGGCAGCTTAGAAAATCATCCGTGCGGTTTTAATGCGGCCGGTGATGTTCACTGCCGCACAGGCAGCTTAGAAAAAGCGCCTGTGCGATAAACATGGCAACGATGCGTTCACTGCCGCACAGGCAGCTTAGAAATTGCCCAATGGCTCACGATGTAACTTTTTAGGGTTCACTGCCGCACAGGCAGCTTAGAAATATGGCCGCTAAACAACTGCTCGACTATTACGGTTCACTGCCGCACAGGCAGCTTAGAAACAAGAGATGTGTTTGAAAAAGCTTATCGTAAAGTTCACTGCCGCACAGGCAGCTTAGAAAAAAAAGGTGTATCAATCGAAATCTCGGTAAACGTTCACTGCCGCACAGGCAGCTTAGAAAGGAAAGCATGCCGACGATCAATCCGCCTGCGTGTTCACTGCCGCACAGGCAGCTTAGAAATGGACGAGCGCCCCGATGCCGCCGCGCAAACCGTTCACTGCCGCACAGGCAGCTTAGAAAAGAGATTCAAAACCCTGGCGGTCAATAATTTGGTTCACTGCCGCACAGGCAGCTTAGAAAAACTGGGTGTAGACATGACGATTTTCCTGATTGTTCACTGCCGCACAGGCAGCTTAGAAAGAAACAGATGAAAAACGGGCGTTTTTGTTCAGGTTCACTGCCGCACAGGCAGCTTAGAAAAAAAGGATGTCCCCTGCGCGATATCGCCGAACGTTCACTGCCGCACAGGCAGCTTAGAAAAGCAATTACACGACCCCGATTTGCTGAAAGTTGTTCACTGCCGCACAGGCAGCTTAGAAAGTTTTTATAAACGAGTCTGGAATGTACTAGTTGTTCACTGCCGCACAGGCAGCTTAGAAAAAAGACAAAGTCATCGAAATCAAAGAAAAAGCGTTCACTGCCGCACAGGCAGCTTAGAAATGTCGGGTCGTCAATGCCCAACGATTTCCGCGGTTCACTGCCGCACAGGCAGCTTAGAAATGGCGGTTTTATGTTCAACGCGGCGCAGGTCAGTTCACTGCCGCACAGGCAGCTTAGAAAAATCGACAAACGCACCGCAGGCTACATTAAAGGTTCACTGCCGCACAGGCAGCTTAGAAAGCCTCTTTTGTTTCTGAGTTCAGCAGTCAATTGTTCACTGCCGCACAGGCAGCTTAGAAAGGGACTACCATTCGCGTCGGTACCGAGTCGAAGTTCACTGCCGCACAGGCAGCTTAGAAAGAAGCGCTGGACTCTATTAATACTGAAGAAGTGTTCACTGCCGCACAGGCAGCTTAGAAACGCCGCGTCCGGGCTTAGGCTCGATCAGGTGCGTTCACTGCCGCACAGGCAGCTTAGAAAGAGAGCGTAACATGGCCGCCCGCGCGCTCAGCGTTCACTGCCGCACAGGCAGCTTAGAAAGGCAGCGGCAATGTTGCCGTGATCGAGCTTGAGTTCACTGCCGCACAGGCAGCTTAGAAAAGATACTCCCGGTAATCACTCATAACTTACCTGTTCACTGCCGCACAGGCAGCTTAGAAAGTGAGTTGGGGTAATGTTTCGGCATTGCCCTTGTTCACTGCCGCACAGGCAGCTTAGAAAGATGGCGATTCGAATACCGGCAAAATTTCTGTGTTCACTGCCGCACAGGCAGCTTAGAAAATCCCGGCTTTTTCTACGCGGGAACACTCGATGTTCACTGCCGCACAGGCAGCTTAGAAAAATGCGATCGACGGCAATCAACGTCGACCCGGGTTCACTGCCGCACAGGCAGCTTAGAAAATCCCGGCTTTTTCTACGCGGGAACACTCGATGTTCACTGCCGCACAGGCAGCTTAGAAAATTTTACCGACCGTTTCGATACTGATATTTCCGTTCACTGCCGCACAGGCAGCTTAGAAAGTTGTTGGCGGAATTATTCAGGATGGGTCATTGTTCACTGCCGCACAGGCAGCTTAGAAAGTCGAACTGAGGATGCTCGTTGATGATCCGCGGTTCACTGCCGCACAGGCAGCTTAGAAAAACTGCTTACGTCCTACAGAAGTAACCTTAATGTTCACTGCCGCACAGGCAGCTTAGAAAGATTTAATTAATCTTTGGTATAGTCACCACGGGTTCACTGCCGCACAGGCAGCTTAGAAATGAACGAGAAGTATCAAATCCCAGTGTTGCTTCGTTCACTGCCGCACAGGCAGCTTAGAAAGAATGGTTCTCGTGGAAAGCGAATAATCAAGCGTTCACTGCCGCACAGGCAGCTTAGAAATGAACGAGAAGTATCAAATCCCAGTGTTGCTTGTTCACTGCCGCACAGGCAGCTTAGAAAATTCATGTACTTTTGACTCGGAATAATCGAAAGTTCACTGCCGCACAGGCAGCTTAGAAAATCCGGCACATTATAATTAATTTCAACCGGATAGTTCACTGCCGCACAGGCAGCTTAGAAATTCTTCTGTATTTGATCAGTATAAGTCATCTGGTTCACTGCCGCACAGGCAGCTTAGAAAAGGTTCAATGCTTGTGGTTGATGAGTGCCAGCGTTCACTGCCGCACAGGCAGCTTAGAAAGGGACTTTCGGTGCTTTGCAAGCGTGTGAAATGTTCACTGCCGCACAGGCAGCTTAGAAAATCAGGACAAACATGAGGCGGCTGGGGACAAAGTTCACTGCCGCACAGGCAGCTTAGAAAAGATTGGTTTGCCAATTCCTGCCACTTGTATTGTTCACTGCCGCACAGGCAGCTTAGAAAAGGAAATCGGCGAAATAGTCAAAAAATCACAGTTCACTGCCGCACAGGCAGCTTAGAAATGGAACACTAGAACCATCGGGGCAAACATGAGGCGTTCACTGCCGCACAGGCAGCTTAGAAAACCGACGATTGATACTGGTGTGTGGCAGTAACGTTCACTGCCGCACAGGCAGCTTAGAAAGATGGCGTGGATAATTTCCAGGGCGTAAGCGTGTTCACTGCCGCACAGGCAGCTTAGAAATTTCTGATATGCGCGTTGATTCTCTCGCCCAAGTTCACTGCCGCACAGGCAGCTTAGAAAACACGAGTCGTATAAGCCCCAAGAAATATAGAGTTCACTGCCGCACAGGCAGCTTAGAAACAGTATTTCGTCGATCTTATAAACTGGGCGTTGTTCACTGCCGCACAGGCAGCTTAGAAAGATCACAAAAATACCCGCCCCGACGATTAGGAGTTCACTGCCGCACAGGCAGCTTAGAAATCTAATAAATATTTAATATGTGTTTCGATATTGTTCACTGCCGCACAGGCAGCTTAGAAAACTCAATTAAGTCGTGATAAACAAAAGCCACCGTTCACTGCCGCACAGGCAGCTTAGAAAACGGGTTCAAATTGTATTGCTGGGCGATAATCGTTCACTGCCGCACAGGCAGCTTAGAAAAACAACCGGGACAATGCCGCCCTTATCAGGATGTTCACTGCCGCACAGGCAGCTTAGAAAAGAGCCGCCGGGGTCGGGGGCTGGTGGCTCGGGTTCACTGCCGCACAGGCAGCTTAGAAATTAAAAAATTTCGATTCGGTATTGTATAAGTGGTTCACTGCCGCACAGGCAGCTTAGAAAGCAAGTCTGCAAACCGCCAAAATGCGCCGTTTGTTCACTGCCGCACAGGCAGCTTAGAAAACGAACGCTACGAAAGCGGCGATTGATGCGGGGTTCACTGCCGCACAGGCAGCTTAGAAAGGCCTGGCCCGGTGTTTAAATTTTATCCCGAAGTTCACTGCCGCACAGGCAGCTTAGAAAAGGCGTCGGGGTAAAGCTTTGAAGCGGTATTCGTTCACTGCCGCACAGGCAGCTTAGAAATGCCCCATTACACGACACCCAAAGCGGCGAGAGTTCACTGCCGCACAGGCAGCTTAGAAATCCAGTAATGAATTGTGGGCCGCCTTACTCGGGTTCACTGCCGCACAGGCAGCTTAGAAAGCGAACCATTTGTTTAATGTCAAACGGTCAATGTTCACTGCCGCACAGGCAGCTTAGAAAAGTTCCGCCGGGGTCGGGAGCGGTTGGCTCGGGTTCACTGCCGCACAGGCAGCTTAGAAAAGTCGTGAGGCTCAAGCCACATTGAAGAATAAGTTCACTGCCGCACAGGCAGCTTAGAAATTACCCTTGTCTTAGTATTACTTTTTCTTTTTGTTCACTGCCGCACAGGCAGCTTAGAAAGCCAAAGCATTGAATAATCGGAACATCGAGAGGTTCACTGCCGCACAGGCAGCTTAGAAAGTGCGTAACTTCTAACGCGCGGATTGTTCCAAGTTCACTGCCGCACAGGCAGCTTAGAAAAGCCAGGAACCACGCGGCCTAGAGGGGTGTTCGTTCACTGCCGCACAGGCAGCTTAGAAATCCACGACTCGCACGGATGCCGTGCCGCAATGGTTCACTGCCGCACAGGCAGCTTAGAAATTCAATACCAACGTGCTTTTTATCCCACAAATGTTCACTGCCGCACAGGCAGCTTAGAAATCCTGATCTTATTATCGAAATTGCCGCTCTACGTTCACTGCCGCACAGGCAGCTTAGAAAATCCACTTTGACCTCGTTAGGCTCGCCGTTGTGTTCACTGCCGCACAGGCAGCTTAGAAAAGTACGTTGTCAGCGGCACAGATTCGGTCAGGGTTCACTGCCGCACAGGCAGCTTAGAAACGGCCGCGCCTTTCAGTGTGACCGGAATCGTCGTTCACTGCCGCACAGGCAGCTTAGAAAGATTGGTTGAGCCGTTCCGAGCTGGCCGGTCTGTTCACTGCCGCACAGGCAGCTTAGAAAGATTGGTTGAGCCGTTCCGAGCTGGCCGGTCTGTTCACTGCCGCACAGGCAGCTTAGAAAGCATGGAAGTGCCGGAGGCGGTGCTTCAAGACGTTCACTGCCGCACAGGCAGCTTAGAAATTTCAGGGCTTTTTTTGAGAAAAAAGTTTACAGTTCACTGCTGCACAGGCAGCTTAGAAATTTGAATGCTGTCGCTTTCAAAACCTGGATCAGTTCACTGCCGCACAGGCAGCTTAGAAAATAGGCCGTATTCTTCAAAAGCATTGCTTATTGTTCACTGCCGCACAGGCAGCTTAGAAAGACCGGAAAAATGCCGCTTTGGTGAAATTGCAGTTCACTGCCGCACAGGCAGCTTAGAAATAGTTGGGAATTAGGCGAGATTAAAGGAGTGCGTTCACTGCCGCACAGGCAGCTTAGAAAAGCCCGGCCGGCGCGCTGACGCCGGTAAATGTGTTCACTGCCGCACAGGCAGCTTAGAAAACGCCGTCATCGATCGGCGGGTCGGATTGCATGTTCACTGCCGCACAGGCAGCTTAGAAAACGAAATAGAGCGTCGGCTTCTTACGGCGTAAGTTCACTGCCGCACAGGCAGCTTAGAAATAAGCGAACGCCAACAGCGGCGGCGCAGTTCGGTTCACTGCCGCACAGGCAGCTTAGAAAGAGCAAACATGGAATCCGACAACGGGATGTACGTTCACTGCCGCACAGGCAGCTTAGAAAGACCGACTTGATTGCCTGAAGATCGCCTACGCGTTCACTGCCGCACAGGCAGCTTAGAAAGTTTTTTTGTCCCAGTAGAGCCCTGGGAATCGTTCACTGCCGCACAGGCAGCTTAGAAATAAAGATTTAGTAGATAGTTATTTAAGAAATAGTTCACTGCCGCACAGGCAGCTTAAAAACTTGGATATAGCTGAAGAAGCGGGCATCTATCGTTCACTGCCGCACAGACAACTTAGAAATGCAATCAAAAAAAGAGCGGCAAAGTCCATACCAGTTCACTCCCCTACGCAGCCAAGTAAATGCTCTTCAATGAATTGTCGAAAGTAGTCGATTCCACATAAAAAATGGAAGAAAATAGTGCGAATCTAGTTGAAATAAAATGATTATTTGAATCCTTTGGTAGAATACGCGCCGATCGTCTTTGCGCCGTAATTGTTTTTGAGTTTGATAGGCTGTTTGCGTTTTAAAACAGGTTCATTTAAAGCGTTCTGTGTAATGATTGAGTTATTTCGCTGGGTGCTTAATTCGGCAATTTTGTAGATATACTTTGTAAGCTTTCAGCCCCACGGCCATTCTCGGTCCCATGCTCTGCGCTCATCGTTATACATAAGTCTTGAATTACACTTTTGCAATCTTAACCAATGAGGCCTCGATACCATTGATTGTCGCTTAACACACTAGGCTTCGAAATCGCGATCTGGGGATCGCTCCCACAGAGCATCCGACCCTTTGTGGGAGCGACGCCTTCGTCGCGATTTTCGAAGTCATTGACTTTCAATATCCATTGATTTTTCAAACAGTACCGTTCCCAGGTATTCGATAAACTCTGTTCAGCACCTTTACCGGTACTTGTGTATAACGGCGAGCTCCGGAGCGTAGGAACGATAGCCGGTAGTAATAGCGACTACGCGATACGCCGGTTAACGCGCACTGACAACTCAATGAGGGTTCCGGGACCGGTTCCAGCCACTGGCGCCGTTCGCTTACAGGGACAGCCCGGACTTTTTTTAAGCCAGTCCAACTCGACTTTAAACCGCCCGGTTTGGCTATACAGCGCTTCCTGGTCGGCTTCATGTTGCCGGTTCTTTTGGCCTCGTTTAACGGTAAAGCACTCGACCAGCCCGGCTTGCGCTTCTTTTTTCCAGTTCGACACCTGTTTCGGTGTGGACCTGGTGCGCGCCGGCGATCTCATTGATGGTCTTATCGCCTTTTAAGGCTTCTAGCGCCACTTTTTGGCTTTAAATTCGGCACTGTGTTTCTTTCTCTGCATGGTTTTCCTCTACACTTTTCGGGTTTATACATGCAGGTTACTACCTTAATTAGTTGTTCAGTTTTTGGGGGCCATTATAATGTTGGACACTGACTACAACGGCATGAGCTTTTGTGCGCGTCAGGTGTTTTTTCCGAAAACTTCTGCGTGGGACAATCTGCAAAAATCCCTGAAAGGTCGGTATAACGATTCGGTATGGGAGCATTTGGCCGGGGTGGAAAGCGAACCCTTCGTATTGGGTCCGCATAAACGCATTGCCGTGAAAGTAATCGATGAACGCGGCAACGAGTTGATGGTCATCAGGGATGTGGCATGATAAGAAACCTAATTAACATTATGCGAGGTGAGCGATGAGCATTTCAGTATCAATAGATTTTACCCAACTTAAAAATGCCATTGAGCAGTGCGATGTCAGCGAAAAAATGGAGCTATTTCGGCTGTTGGAAAATGAAACTTTTCCTAACCGTTTTAAGCAGTTTTTAGCGCGGGTCAAAACCGATGAATTAACCTTGGATGAGATAACTGCCGAAGTGGAAGCCGTTAGACAAGCAAATTTCGATGCGCGTAATAATTGATACCAATTTGTGGATCAGCTTTTTAATTGGCAAATCACTGGCTGGTCTGACGGATGCACTCATTTCCAACAGTATCACGATATTGTTTAGCGAGCAGCTGTTTGCTGAACTAATTGGGGTATTGCGCCGGCCTAAATTCAAAAAGTATTTCTCGGACGCTGCCATCGAAGAACTGATTGCCTTGCTTTATGATCGCGTGGAGTGGGTTGAAATCAGTAGACGTTTTGACGATTGCCGGGATAAGAAAGATAATTTTCTGCTGGATTTGGCGGTTTCAGGCCGTGCCGATTATTTAGTGACCGGGGACGAGGATTTGCTTATTCTTAATCCGTTTCATGGCACCCAAATCATCGCTTATCGCCCCTTTCAAGAAGCTGTTTTAGCCTCGTCGCATTGATATATTAATGACCATGACCAACGAAGTCCAAAGCCCGATCATCAATTCGCCATTTACCGAACCTAAGCAGCATTGGTTTATTGAGCATGGCAAATAGCCTTCAAAAGCCCAGGGCCGCCGACCTGCTAGTTATTATGATCGCGTGCCGGAAAGTTCAGGTCGGGGTAAAAAAACAAGAAACAGATGAGCCTACAGGGCGACTTGGCTGTAGGCGAGCAGGAAGATTTATCCATTGTGAATTGGTTGCGCAAGCGTATAACGGAATGGCGTAGCGGAGCCATAACCGGCATTCCGTATGATGGTGCATCGGCAGTGACCAAAGAGTTATTGGCGTTTTATCTGTTATGCCTGCAAAATGGCGACAGGAACCGGGAAAACGACTGTCATGGGGATGTTTCTGCATGGTTGATTTTGAACCGAGTGGCATCACCGACGGATGACCGGTTCTCCTACCGAAAAAACGGTGTGCCATCGACTTATATTTCGGATTTTATAGTTGAGTTGGATATTGGCCTAACCTTGATTATTGAAACTAAAGGCCAATACAATGACAACGCTGATATTAAGGCCAAGGTCGCTGAGCGTTGGGTTGATGCAGTCAATCAATCCGGTAATTTTGGGCTTTGGCAATATGCTGTGGTGAAAGATCCAGCCGAATTGCCCGCAATCTTGAATGATGTTTGTGTTTCTAAATGGGATACGCCCAATTTAGAGTTTGGAAATTAGGGTTTTAACGCCAAAATCATTTCTGTAAATGACCCCGGCAATATAGACGGGTAGGATAGACAATATTGGTTCGCGAATCTAGTTGAAATAAAATGATTTTTTTGAATCCTTTGATAGAATACGCGCCGATCCTCTTTGCGCCGTTATCGTTTTGAGTTAGATAGGCCGTTTGCGTTTTAATACAGATTTATTTAAAGCGTTCGGTGTAATGATTGAGTTATTTCGCCGGGTGCTTAATTCGGCAATTTTGTAGATATACTTTTGCTGTTGAGATAGTGAATTTGATGAATACGCGCGTATTATTCGCTTTGTTGGTTGTGGGGTTCTTGGGCAGTGCTCATGCTGTAACTTATTCTTGGCCGGAAGATCCTAACGATAATGTGGTTACCGAGCATGCCGACGATTTTCCTTTTACTCGCGCTAACCAGGATGAGACTTTATTAGATATAGCGCGGCGCTTTTCGTTGGGTCAGGTGGAAATTGTGCGCCTAAATCAAGATGTGGATCGTTGGTCGGTCAAACAAGATGAGGTTGTGCGTTTGCCTAATCGTCGTGTGCTACCCGATACGCCGCATGAAGGTATTGTACTGAATATTGCCGAATATCGCATGTATTATTATCCGCCGGCTCAAGCAGGTATGCCGCGTACGGTAATGTCGTTTGCGCATGGCGTCGGGCGTCAGGATTGGCAGACGCCGTTGGGTTTAACCAAAGTCGTCAAAAAAGTTAAAGATCCGTCTTGGTATCCTCCGGAGTCGATTCGCCGGGAACATGCGGCGATGGGCGATCCGCTGCCGACCGTGGTGCCTCCGGGGCCGCATAATCCTTTGGGTGCTTATGCCTTGCATTTGGCTTTAAAGGGGGAGTATCGGATTCACGGTACCGATATCGATAAGATTTACGGTATCGGCATGCAAATTACTCATGGTTGTGTTCGCATGTATCCCGAAGATATCGAACAGTTATATCATTCGGTTTCAGTCGGTACGCCCGTTCGAATCGTGCAACAACAGATTAAAACGGGTTGGCTCGATAATCATCTTTATATTGAGGCGCATCCGGATTTAGAGGGTGTTGAAACGACTTTCGAACAGCGCCTCGATACAGCAATGCAGCTCATTGCCAAAGCGAATAATGGGGTGATTCCTGAGTTGAATGAAACGGTTTTGATAAAAGCGCTTACCGATCTCGATGGCGATCCTGTGCCGATTTTTGAACGTTTGCCGGATATGCCTGATTTTGAGGAGGAAATCGGTTTACGAGAAGCGGCGGTCGAATCAACTTATCGCTTGCAGTGATTTTTTGTTTTAGGTCTACAATACATGCCGTTTGTCTTTTTAGGGTTATAGATCTTGTTTAACATCTTCTTTTAAGTTGGGCCAATGACAGAAAGCAAAAACCCATATCATGAAGATGTTAACGATCGGGACCAATAAACATAAAACCCAAGCTTTGTGTAGTCCGGCTTTGTCCATGATTTTCGTGCCTAGCCACATAACCAAGAGCACCATTAGCGTGATTAGAAAAACTTCCATCATGAGCTCCTATCATTTGTTTTTTGATTAGGCCATGGCAATAAGGCTAATTGTAAAAAAATCAGCAGTAAGCCGAATCCCGGTAAAAAAACCAGTAATGCCCAGGCAGGATGAAAGCCGGCTTTTCGGTAAATCAACATCACGGGAATGACAATCATTAGCGCGACAATAATGATGCGACCCATTTCAGGAAATACGTACATAAGCGTCTCCTTTTCGATATATCCGCGATAGTACACCGACTTTTCGGTTAATGAAAGCCACTCGATTTACCCGATTGTAAGAATTCTTCACCAAACCTGTGAAAGTGTTGTAGAACCTTAATGCTTCGACTTGGCTCAGCACGAACGGTCTACAATACACTCCAACTGTTCTTTTTCGGATAATGAAAGTGCTCTGGGTGTTTAGCATTACGCCGAATGGTGTACAGTAAGGCAAAGCAGGCGTACATGTAGCCCGGATTGCGCTACGCTCCATCCGGGCTACGCTGTTTAGGATCGCCGGAGGTTGGTAGTGCAAGTGGTCGGATACATCACAGGGAAAAGTGCGATATCGAAGGCAATGGATCTGATGATAATGGTGAGTTTTAATAAAACCACAAACGTTTAACAACGGCAGCCCTTGGAGCTGCTAACAACCGTCAAGCCCTCCGCTTTGCGGGAGCGATATGACTTGTTTTAAATACAGGGCTGAACAATTACCATGGCGGCGTTTGCGTTAAGTATCGGCAGTCGTCGGGAGTCTTTTGAGAGCATTTATATATAAATCAGCCTCTATCGCGCGGACTCTTTGACCGAGCGATTCGACCGTGTCGCCGGATAGCACAGGGACTTCTTTTTGTAGAAGCAACGGCCCTTCGTCATAGGCGTCGGTGACGAAATGTACTGTGGCGCCTGAGACGGTTTCACCCGCTTCGAGAACGGCGGCGTGCACAAAATCGCCATACATGCCACGGCCTCCGAATTTCGGCAGGAGAGACGGGTGAATGTTTAGTATTTTACCGGAATAGGCCGATAACGTTTGCGGCCCGATTTTTTTCATGTAGCCGGATAATACGATCAATTCGGTGCCGGCGGACTGTAAGGCTTTTTTGATGGCTTGGTCTTCGTTGTCGGAGTGCGTTTTACTGCTGATATGGAAAACTTCGATGCCGTGAGTCAAGCACCAGTCATAAATTGCCGAATCTTTGTTGTTCGTGATTAATATGCCTATTTCAAACCCGGGCAATCCCCCGTGTTCGATCGTTTCGATGATTTTCCGTGCGGAACTGCCGCCGTGTGAAGCTAAAAAGCTTATTTTCATAGATATGATGATTTAACTAATGATTCGTAGGGCACGCACCAAAAAGGTGGCGCTTGGAATCCGCGTATCCTTAAAATAGGGAAGTTATTTACGGCCAAATCCTAAGCCCTCTGAGTGATTTTCAAGGGACATGCGTGATTGGATTCCGGTCGGCGGACCCAATCACGACTTCTTTTTAGGTATCAACGTTTTTTGCCGAGATACAGGTCTGTGATCGTGCCGGCGACGACTTCGGATGCAAAAGCAAACGTTTCCGATAAAGTCGGGTGCGGGTGAATCGTTAATGCGACGTCTTCGGCTTCGGCCCCCATTTCCAACGCCAATACGGCTTCGGCAATCAAATCGCCGGCATGCGGACCGACGATGCCGGCACCGAGGATGCGTCCGGTTTCCTTGTCGCAAATGACTTTGGTCATGCCTTCGCTGCGGCCCATGCTCAACGAGCGTCCGCTCGCGGCCCATGGGAATACGCCTTTGTCGATCTCGATGCCTTGTTCCTTCGCTTGATTTTCGGTCAGTCCCATCCAGGCGATTTCAGGGTCGGTATAGGCAACCGATGGAATCGTCAGTGCATCGAATGCGGCTTTGTGACCGGCGATGACTTCGGCGGCAATTTTACCTTCATAAGCGGCTTTATGCGCCAGCATCGGATTGCCGACGATGTCGCCGATCGCGAAGATGTGCGGAATGTTCGTACGCTGTTGTTTGTCGACTTCGATAAAGCCTTGTTCGGTGACTTGAATGCCGGCATTCTCCGCGCCGATTTTGTTGCCATTGGGACGGCGACCCACGGCAACCAATACCGCATCGAAAACGGCGGATTCGGGAGCTTTATCGCCTTCGAACGAGACCTTGAGGCCTTCTTCGAGAGCTTCGATCTCGGTCACGCGGGTTTCTGTCCAGATGGCCTCATATTGCTTTTTAATGCGGTTGTGTAATGGCCGAACCAGGTCTTTGTCGCAACCGGGAATAATCTGATCCATTAATTCGACCACGCTGATTTTGGAGCCCAGGGCATGATAGACCGTTGCCATTTCCAGACCGATGATGCCGCCCCCGACTATCAGCAGTTTTTTCGGAATTTCGCGTAATTGGAGCGCTCCGGTCGAATCCCACAGGCGCGGGTCGTCATTCGGGAAAACCGGGATTTTCGTCGGCTCGGACCCGGCCGCGATAATGGCTTGATCGAAGCTAATCAATTGGGTGCCGTTATCATTATCGACTTGCAATTGATTGGCCGATACGAACGATCCGTTTCCTTGTATACGCGTGATTTTGCGTTGTTTTACCAGGCCGTCCAACCCTTTGTTCAGGCCTCCGGTAACGCTTTCTTTCCAGCTCCTGATTTTATCCAGGTCAAATTTCGGTGCGCCGAAATCGACGCCATGGCTTGCGAACTCCTGCGCTTCATGAACGATTTGGGCCATGTGCAGCAGCGCTTTGGAAGGAATGCAGCCGACATTTAGGCATACGCCGCCCAATACCGGGTAGCGTTCGACGATGACGACTTGTTTGCCCAGGTCGGCCGCACGGAATGCGGCTGTATAACCGCCTGGGCCACCGCCGAGGACCAGGACTTCGGCATGGAGATTGGATTCGTTTGCAGCAGCATTTGCAGTCATGAGTATTCCTTATCAAGTATGCGTTTTGACGCCGAGCATCATTTCGCCAATCGGTATGTATTCGGCGAACGTTGCTCGACGTTTGAGTCTAGGCGCTTTTTTAAAGTATCAACCGTCGGATATCGGTCAAAAAATCTGTTAGTTTGACCATAAAACGCGCCGCTTCGGCACCATCGATGACTCGATGGTCATAGGTCATGTCTAGCGGTAACATCAAACGCGGTTGGAATTCCTTGCCGTCCCATACCGGCTGCATTTTGGCGCGCGTGACACCGAGTATCGCGACTTCCGGCGCGTTAACGATCGGTGTGAATGCGGTGCCCCCAATGCCGCCGAGACTGGAGATCGTCATCGAACCGCCTTGCATTTCGTTCGGCATTAGTTTGCCGGCACGAGCTTTATCGCTCAATGTTGCCAGTTCCCCCGATAATTCATAAATGCTTTTTTGGTCGACGTCGCGTAGTACCGGTACGACAAGGCCGTTAGGCGTGTCGACGGCGATGCCGATGTGGCAGTATTTTTTCAGGATCAGGCTTGCACCGTCCGGCGATAACGAAGCATTAAAATTCGGAAACTGCTTCAACGCGTTTGCCAATGCCTTGATGATGAAGATCAAGCCGGTGACCTTACCGTTTTGACTGTTTTCGGCATTGATCTGTTTGCGAAAGGCTTCCAATTCTGTGATATCGGCTTCGTCATGATGGGTCACCATTGGCAGATTCAGCCAAACCCGGGTCATGTTTTGTCCGGTCAGACGTTTGATTTTACTCAATGGTAAGACTTCGGTTTCGCCGAATTGCGAGAAATCCACGGCAGGGATCGCCGGGATGCCTGCTCCGGAAGATTTGACGCCTTCGCTGAGTGTTTGCTTGACATAGGCTATGACGTCTTCTTTTAGAATTCGTCCCTTTCGGCCGCTGCCTTGTCTAATAAGACTCAGGTCGACGCCCAATTCACGGGCGAATAATCGAATGGCCGGCGTTGCATGCGGAAGGTGTTGGCCGCTAAGTTCGGTATCGATCGTGGCGGCCGGCGTCGGAGCAGGGAAGGCGGCTGGTGCCGAAGCGGCACTTGCCGCCGGTTTTTCCTCGATCGGCTTGTCTTGCTTGTCTGTGGCTTCGGTTGCCGGTTTCGGTTCTGAAACCGGAGCTTCTTTGGGTTCGGTGGACTCGCTAGCTTCAACGGTCGCGATGGTAATCCCTTGGGATACTTTGTCGCCGACTTTAATTTTGAGTTCCCGAACCGTGCCGGCAATCGTCGATGGCATATCCATTGTAGCTTTGTCGCTTTCCAAGACGACTAATGGCTGTTCGATTTCTATCGTATCGCCGGGTTGAACAAGGATTTCGACCACGTCGACTTCGCTGGAGCCGCCGAGGTCGGGTACTTTAATCTCAATCAATTCACTCATGTGCCAATTCCTTTAATTAAAGCCGCCACGGGGCAACGGTTTCCGGGTTAATGCCGTATTTGGCAATGGCCGTTTCGACTTTTGCGGGTTCGAATTCGCCGATATCCGCAAGGCTTTTCAGTGCCGCGATAGCGATATGATAACGGTTGACTTCGAAGAATCGGCGCAAGGCTTCGCGAGTATCCGAACGACCAAAACCGTCGGTGCCCAAGACGGTATAAGGCGCCGATAGGTAAGGACGAATTTGTTCGGCATAGAGGCGAACGTAGTCGGTTGCGGCGATGATAGGCCCTTTGGCATTTTCAAGGCATTCGGTGACATGAGGCTTTTTAGGAGTTTCGGTCGGATGCAGCCGATTCCATCGCTCGCAACTGTGTCCGTCGCGTGCCAATTCGGTAAAGCTTGTGCAGCTCCAGAGATCGGCTGTTACGTTCCAGTCGTTTTGCAAAAGTTCGGCTGCGGCGATGGCTTCACGGAAAATCGTGCCGGAACCCAGCAATTGCACGCGTGTTTTAGCGCGGCCGTCGCCTTTCTTGAACGAGTACATACCTTTAAGGATCGACTCCTCGATACCTTTCGGCATTGCCGGATGTTCGTAATTCTCGTTCATTACGGTGATGTAATAGAAAATGTCTTCTTGATCGACGTACATTCGACGCAAACCGTCTTGAATGATCACCGCGAGCTCGTACGAAAAGGTCGGGTCGTAGGAAATGCAGTTCGGGACGGTTCCGGCAAAAATATGGCTGTGTCCGTCTTCGTGCTGTAAGCCCTCGCCGTTGAGCGTCGTTCTTCCGGCCGTTCCGCCAAGCAAGAATCCGCGTGTGCGTTGGTCAGCAGCCGCCCAAATCAAATCGGCGACGCGTTGGAAGCCGAACATCGAGTAGAAGATGAAAAACGGAATCATCGGCACGTTATGGGTCGAATAGGATGTGCCGGCCGCTATCCAATCGCACATGCCGCCCGCTTCGTTGATGCCTTCCTGCAAGACTTGGCCGTTTTTGTCTTCTTTGTAAAACATTAATTGGTCCGCATCCTGCGGTGTATAGAGCTGTCCGACTTGCGACCAAATGCCTAATTGGCGGAACATGCCTTCCATGCCGAAAGTACGCGACTCGTCCGGCACGATCGGTACGATGCGTTTACCGATGTTTTTGTCCTTGACCAAAATATTCAGCATTTTGACGAAAGCCATCGTCGTCGAAATTTCGCGTCCTTCGCCGGTTGCTTGCAATAGGGATTTGAAGTCCGATAGAACGGGAACATTCAAAGCGTAGGATTTCGCTCTTCTGTTCGGTAGATAACCGCCCAATTCGGCTCGGCGCTCTTTCATGTAGGCCAGTTCTTTCGAGTCCTCGGGGAACTTCAGATAAGGCATTTCGTGTAACTGCTCGTTGGTTACCGGCAGTTCGTAACGGTCTCTGAATCGTGTCAGAGAGGTGACGCTCATTTTCTTTTGTTGGTGCGAGATATTCTGGCCTTCGCCCGACTCGCCCATCGAATAGCCTTTGATCGTTTTGGCCAGAACCACGGTCGGTTGCCCTTTGTGGTTGACTGCGGCATGGAAGGCTGCATAAATTTTTGCAGGGTCGTGGCCGCCTCTATTGAGTAACCAAATGTCCAAATCGGACAAATCGGCAACCATCGCTTTCAATTCCGGCGTGTTGAAGAAATGCTCTCGGACATAAGCGCCGTCTTTGGCTTTGAACGTTTGATAGTCGCCGTCCACGCATTCCGTCATGCGTTTGACGAGTAGGCCTTGATGGTCTCTGGCCAACAGTTTATCCCAATGGCGGCCCCAAACCAGTTTAATGACATTCCAGCCGGCGCCTCGGAAGGTGCCTTCCAATTCTTGTATGATTTTGCCGTTGCCGCGAACCGGTCCGTCCAATCGTTGTAGGTTGCAATTGACCACAAAAATCAGGTTGTCCAGTTTTTCGCGGCCTGCCATGCCGATTTCGCCGAGCGATTCCGGTTCGTCGGTCTCGCCGTCGCCAAGGAAACACCAGACTTTACGATTGGAGGTGTCGGCTAAGCTTCGATCTTGCAAATAGCGCATGAAGCGGGCTTGATAGATGGCCATAATGGGACCAAGGCCCATTGATACGGTCGGGAATTGCCAGAATTGAGGCATCAGCCATGGGTGCGGATAAGATGAAAGTCCGTTACCGTCGACTTCTTGGCGAAAATTGTCCATCTGTTCTTCGGTCAGTCGGCCGAGTAAAAAGGCCCGGGCATAATCGCCAGGTGCCGAATGGCCTTGCACGAACAATAGGTCGCCGTCGTGTTGCTCTGACGTAGCGCGCCAGAAATGATTTTGACCGACATCGTAGAGCGTGGCCGCCGAAGCGAAACTAGCGATATGGCCGCCGACATTGGTGTCTCTGTTGGCGCGAAGCACCATCATCATGGCGTTCCAACGGACATAGGACCGTATTTTTTGCTCGATAGTGGTGTTGCCGGGGAATTGAATTTGCTGATCGACGGGTATCGTATTGATGTAGTCGGTGGTCGCGCTAAACGGTATGTCGGAACCCGATTGTCTGGCTACGGCGACCAGTTTTTCAATGAGAAACTGAGCACGGGTTTCGCCCTCGATTTCCATCACTGCTTTCAGTGCATCGATCCATTCCTGGGTTTCGGTAGGATCGACATCTTCCTGTTCGACAACCGCAGGACTTTTATTGTTTTTCATTTATAACTCCACTAATCAGGTAGGTTTTTCTACCTGAGAATCGCTGTTAGTTTGTTGATCATTTGTCGTTAGTAACGATTAGAACGCGAATTTTATAACGGTCAAGGGTCGCTTGTCTTGTTATTCGCATGTTTGTCTAAGTTGTTAGGGATCGACCGGTGATGTTTTTGGTATTCATTATACCGATTGCTAACAAAATTTCGGCACCGTTGTGCATCTAAACTTTGGCTTATCCTGGGGTATATACAGATTTTAGATGGTTTCGTTGAGTTCGAAGCATAAAAAGGTGCGCGATGCGCACCTTCTTGGGCGGTAAATGTCAACGTAGTTGTCGCATAAGTTAAAAAGAACGGACGTGTCGGTATTTTTCACCGCATTATCGGTCTGTTTCTCAGGGTTAAAACAAAATCCCGCCAGCCAATCTCAGCTTCGGGTGTTATGACACCAGCGCTCCGGTTTTTTGAGTCTTAGCGGCGGAGGATGTGGCAGAGAAACGGAAGCCCGTCGCATTGTTTGAGCGCAGGTAGAGTTGTGGTAACGCAGCCATTAACTAAATCCGCGAATTATTACAATGGCGATCGTGCCGTTAAATGATTAGCAAGTTTCTTCAGCTAAAGCCCAAAGATCAGCATATCTCTAGCCGGACGGGGTTCGCAAGCCATGCTCGTCAAGCTAAAACGGCCAACCCACATCACGCTCTTTCCCAAGCTCCAGTTCTCATCGTTATACATAAGTCAGAAATTACCGTTTTGCAATCTTAGCTAATGAGGCCTCGATACAATTTATTGTCAGTTAACACTCTCGGATCTCCCTCATCTAACGCTAGGTGACCCTCGTAGGGTACGCTGTGCGTACCATGGTAACCCCGCGATGTTCATGTGCCAACCGAGCCGCCAGGGCACGGCTTTGGTACGCGCAGCGTACCCTACAATTTATGTATCACGATGAGAGCTGGAGCTTGGGTAACAGCATAACTTGCTTTAAATGCAGGAGTCTGAATAGCTACTTCCATGATGGGTTTCGTTCCTCTCTACCCATCCTACATTAACGCGCGCTGATTGAAACAACATCGCGCTGTGTGTGACCTTTGTATAGTTGGCGCGGACGCCCGATTTTTTGTTCGTCGTCGGAAATCATTTCATCCCAGTGAGCAATCCAGCCGATTGAGCGCGCCATCGCGAAAATGGCCGTGAACATTACTGTCGGGATGCCCAGTGCTCTCATTACGATGCCGGAATAAAAATCGACATTCGGATAGAGTTTTTTCTCGATGAAGTATTCGTCTTCCAAAGCGATACGTTCCAGTTCCAATGCCAACTTGAATAATGGATCGTCATGGAGTCCGAGTTCGTTAAGCACTTCATGGCAGGTTTCGCGCATGAGCTTGGCGCGCGGGTCGTAGTTTTTATAAACCCGATGCCCGAAGCCCATTAATCTAAACGGATCGTTTTTATCTTTGGCTTTGTCGATGAATTCGCCGATTCTCGAAACATCGCCGATTTCGAGCAGCATTCTGAGTACCGCCTCGTTAGCGCCTCCGTGAGCGGCTCCCCACAGACAAGCAATGCCGGAGGTGATGCACGCATAAGGATTGGCGCCGGAAGAGCCGGCTAGTCTGACCGTGGAGGTTGATGCATTTTGTTCATGATCGGCGTGCAGAATCAAAATTCTGTCCATTGCTCTGACTAAAACGGGGTTTTGTACATAGTCTTCGCAAGGTGTCGCATGCATCATATACATGAAGTTTTCGACATAACCCAGTTTGTTTTGCGGGTACATGAACGGCATGCCGCTACTATATTTGTGGCTCATCGCAACGATCGTCGGCATTTTGGCGATGAGGCGGATGGCGGACAAGTTTCGGTCTATCGGACATCGAATGTCCAGTTCATGGTGATAAAACGCGGATAGCGCGCCGACAACGGCCACAATGGTCGCCATCGGATGGGCGTCGCGGCGGAATCCCTTATAAAAGTCGGTCAGTTGATCATGTACCATTGTGTGATAAGTGATGTCATTGACAAACTCTTGCATTTGCCGTCCATTCGGCAATTCATCATGCAATAATAAGTAGCAAACCTCCATGAAATCGCATTTTTCGGCGAGTTGTTCGATAGGGTAGCCTCGATAAAGAAGAATTCCCTTGTCGCCGTCGATGAATGTGATTTTAGAGCTGCAACTAGCGGTGGATGTGAAGCCCGGGTCGTATGTGAATACGCCGGTATCTCGGTAGAGCGTTCGGATATCGATCACGTCGGGACCGATAGTACCTTGTAGAACAGGTAGTTCGCATGAAATCCGATCGTCCTCATTTCGTATCGTTACTTGGTTGTGGTTTGTCATGGTATTACCTTTCTGTTAAGTATTCGTGATATCACGGCCTGTTAAATTTATAGCCATTAACGCGCGGGAGTGCAGTTGTCAACAATTATAATGCAATGGCACAAACGTAAGACCCTACGTATTTCTTTATTAATGTCGGAAATCAAAATACCGATTATAAAGAAAGTTTCCATAAACTATTTCGTGGTTGTGCAATCGTAGCTATTCAGTCCCCCGGCAATTAGCGTTCCAACGCTCTGCGTCACTGCCATTAAGTTAAGGATTTTTCCGTTCGCCCTGAGCCTGTCGAAGGGTGAATGGAAAAATCCTGGGTCGATAAGTTAAGCCGTCCATGGTTCGACAGGCTCACCACGAACGGCTTAACTTAATGGCAGTGACGCTCTGCGTGGGAACGCCTGAGTACCGCTCCAGCGGTACGAGACGCTAGAGCGTCTCGGTCTTCATTCCCACGCCGGAGCGTGGGAACGATAGGGGGTGTGAATAATTACGTGCAATCAGTTATCGTATTCCGCCAAGCTGCATGTTCAAAAAATAAATAGGCCTTGCAGTGCATTATTTTTTTACGGCATTCTCGATTGCGGTTTTAGCTAATTCGGTAATTCTGGGCCAGTCTTTGGCTGCGACGGCATCATCCGGTGCTAACCAGGATCCGCCAACACAGGCAACATTCGGTAAGCTTAGAAACTCATTATAGTTACTCGCCGATATTCCTCCGGTTGGGCAGAATGTTACTGAAGGAATGGGGCCGGCAATGCCTTTCAACATGCTGACGCCTCCTGCGGCGGCGGCAGGGAAGAATTTAAAGTGATCCAGGCCGTATTCCATGCCTAGCATTAGTTCGGAAATGGTCGATATGCCGGGAATCAATGCGATTCCGCTTTGTGTGGTGGCTTTCAGCAATGTCGGTGTGAGCCCTGGGCTGATCGCAAATACCGCGCCGGCATCTTCGGCTGCCCGCAATTGTTCCGGATTTGTCACTGTGCCTACGCCAACGATGGCATCCTTGACTTGTTCGCTGATGAGCCTGATGGCATCGAGCGCAATCGGTGTGCGTAACGTGATTTCAAGAACATTGATGCCGCCCTCGGTCAATGCTTTCGCCAGAGGCACGGCGTCCTCGAGATTTTTGATGACCATGACGGGCATGACGGGACCCGCATTCAGCACTGCGGAGGGTTGAAGTTTCCAATTGTTCTGTGTCATTTAAATTGAGTTTCCGATAAATTTATTGTGTGTTGTCAATCGATTGACAAAGCGGTTAGTCGTTGAGAAACACGTTGGTTGCCCCGGTTTCTGCCGAAGAGGCATTCAAGCGGAAGCCTGCAAACAATTCACGGCCCATGCCGTGATGGTGGTCTTTGGCGTGGTTTGCCGCCGGGCGGCGCGCATTGAACTCGGCATTGTCGACCAATACATTGATTTCGCCGGTTTGTGCATTTAAACGAATCATATCACCATTACGAACTTTTGCTAGCGGGCCGCCGTCCTCGCATTCCGGACACATATGAATCGCCGAGGGAACTTTGCCTGAGGCACCGGACATGCGTCCGTCTGTCACCAGAGCTACTTTGAACCCTTTGTCTTGTAATAAACCCAGTGGCGGAGTCAGTTTATGCAGTTCCGGCATGCCGTTGGATTTCGGTCCTTGGAATCGTATGACCGCAATAAAATCCTTTTCCAGTTCGCCGCGCTTGAAGGCATCCATTAGGTCATCTTGATCATCGAAGACAATGGCCGGTGCTTCGACGATTTGATGTTCTTCTTTCACTGCGGAAACTTTTGAAATGCCGCGTCCTAGATTACCGTGCATGACATGTAAGCCACCGCTCTTGGCAAAAGGTTTTTCCACGGTAGACAATACTTCGGGATCAAGGGAGGCAGCCGGGGAAGGCTCCCAAGTTAATTGGCCGTCGATGAGTTTGGGCTCCTGAGTATAATGTTGCATACCCCGTTCGTCGGCGACAGTGATGATGTCTTCGTGCAACAAGCCGTTGCGTAATAGCTCGCCGATCAACACACCCATACCGCCGGCTGCTTGGAAATGATTCACATCGGCAGGGCCGTTCGGATAGATTTTGGCGATTAACGGCACTACTTTCGATAGATTATCGAAATCGTCCCAATTGATCACGATGCCCGCCGAGCGTGCGATGGCTACTAAATGCATCGTGTGGTTAGTAGAACCGCCGGTGGCGAGCAGGCCGACGATGGCATTGACGATGGCTTTTTCGTCGATGACATGGCCGATGGGGCGGAAATCGTTGCCCAGTGCCGTGAATTTCAGTGCCTGCTTAGTAGCCGCTTTAGTCAGTTCGTCACGTAGCGGCGTGTAAGGATTAATGAATGAACTTCCGGGAAGATGCAGGCCCATGATTTCAACCATCATTTGGTTGCTGTTCGCGGTACCGTAAAAAGTGCAAGTGCCGGGGCCGTGGTAGGCTTTCGATTCGGATTCAAGCAGTTCCTTGCGCCCGATTTTGCCTTCGGCGTATTTTTGGCGGGTGCGTGCTTTTTCTTTGTTGGTAATGCCGCTGGTCATCGGGCCGGCCGGCACGAATACGGCAGGCAGATGACCGAAGCTCAATGCGCCTATTAATAAGCCGGGTACGATTTTATCGCAAACGCCCAAATATAGGGCGGCGTCGAACATGTTGTGGCTTAAGCTAATTGCGGTCGACATCGCTATGACGTCACGGCTGAACAATGAAAGCTCCATGCCGGGTTGGCCTTGCGTGACGCCGTCGCACATTGCAGGAACGCCTCCGGCAAATTGCGCGACGCCGCCGGCTTCTTTCGCTGCATCTTTGATTAGAGTAGGAAAATCTTTATAAGGCTCGTGGGCCGATAGCATGTCGTTATATGCGGATACGATTGCGATATTGGCTTTTTGGTCGCCGGCTAGGTCTGCTTTTTC
This sequence comes from Methylotuvimicrobium sp., assembly GCF_050611805.1. Taxonomy (NCBI): domain Bacteria; kingdom Pseudomonadati; phylum Pseudomonadota; class Gammaproteobacteria; order Methylococcales; family Methylococcaceae; genus Methylotuvimicrobium; species Methylotuvimicrobium sp. The sequence continues at coordinate 148,784 of NZ_JBNGHF010000003.1, read as the reverse complement.
CGTAGCGGCACAAGCGGCGAAGCCATGCGCGAGATTGCCGCAGCCAAGCACCGAGCGATGAGGGCCTTTTTTGACCGCCGAATCAATTCTAGCTAAATATAAGGCGCGGCTTTCACGGCTGCGTTCGATAATCTCTTCGGTAACTGAATTAAGAATAGGATGCATTTTATCTTCCTGCTGTTGGAGGTCGCGTATGAATCGCCAATTATCTCAACGATGATAAAGTGTCTTTATCACTTCGCTCGAAAGGTGACTGCCGTTAAGTTATCGTGTCTTGGGAATGGCGTCGGTTCGGCCTGGGAGGTATCGGTAACTTTGCCGGATAAGACTAAGTCGCGTTGTTTTAAAGTTTTTTGCGATTGCATAGGCGATAAGGTAAAAGTGTTATTTAGCAGAAGGCGATTGAGTTATTGTTCTATCACTTTAAGCAAATATTGGGCCGGTAGAATTATTTTGTAAGCCTTTGTTTTTCATGTGTTCTTGTTTTGCGCTCGCTTGTGTCCAAATCATTGGGAGGGCGAATTTAGGCTGCAATTATACATCTAAACCGGTGCTTGCACCAAAATAGCCAAAAATCGTCCAGTCGTGCGTATCGGATGGTGTAGGTAGGGAACCAGGAATTGGGTTAGCATCAATGACAGATTTTAAACTTTATCGATGTCGGGTACAATTGCCGGCCTTTGTTGATCCGGTATCGGAAATGGTGCTTAGAGGAAATCATAAATGACTGTTTTAGTTGGAATCATTATGGGGTCGACTTCCGATTGGGAGACGATGCAATTTGCGGCCGAGAAGCTGGAGCAATTCGGTATTGCTCATGAAGTTGAAGTCGTCTCCGCGCATCGAACGCCGGATAAATTATTTGCTTATGCCGATGCTGCGGAAAGCAGAGGTTTAGAAGTGATCATTGCCGGCGCCGGCGGGGCAGCTCATTTGCCGGGCATGGTCGCGGCAAAGACGGCGGTTCCAGTATTGGGCGTGCCGATTCAATCCAAAGCGCTCAACGGCATGGATTCTTTATTGTCGATTGTGCAAATGCCGGCCGGTATTCCGGTCGGAACATTGGCGATCGGTAAGGCGGGAGCGATCAATGCGGCGTTGCTGGCGGCGGCAATAGTCGGTAATAAATATCCCGAATACCGGGAAGCTGTGCACCATTTTAGGCAGAAACAGACTGATGCAGTGCTGGCAAATGCCAATCCAAGGAGTGTCGAATAATGATGATTGGTATCTTGGGTGGTGGACAGTTGGCAAGAATGCTGGCTTTGGCGGGAAAACCCTTAGGCTTGCAATTCATGTTTTTGGATCCGGCGGACGAGGCTTGTGCAGGCGAATTAGGCGAGCATTTGCAAGGTGACTATACGGATCGCACTCTATTGACGCAAATGGCCGAACGTTGCGATGTAGTGACTTACGAATTCGAAAACGTTCCGGTCGATATTATCGATTTTATTGCTGAAAAAACGCCTGTTTACCCATCGGCTAAGGCCTTGGCGGTAGGCCAGGACCGCTTGACCGAAAAGAATTTTTTTCGAGAGCTGGGTATTGCGGCCGCACCTTATTATGCTGTCGATAGTTTTGAGCGCTTGCAAGAAGTTATGCCGGAAATTGGTTGGCCGGCGATTTTGAAGACTCGAAGATTTGGCTATGACGGGAAAGGTCAAGCCATTTCCCGTTCCTCGGCCGATTTACAGGAAGCTTGGCGGGAACTGGAAGGTTCGCCGGTCATTGTCGAAGGTTTCGTGCCGTTTCGCCGAGAGGTTTCTATCATCGCCGCGCGCAATGTTTCAGGAGCTATCGTTTATTATCCATTATCGGAAAATCAGCATCGAGGCGGTATTCTTCGTTTGGCCAAGAGTTGCGATAACGATCCGTTGCAATCCCAAGCGGAGTCGATGATAGCAAGATTGTTGGAAGCCTTGAATTATGTTGGCGTACTGGCGCTAGAATTGTTCGATCTCGACGGGCATCTAGTCGCTAACGAATTTGCACCGCGCGTACATAATTCGGGTCATTGGACGATCGAAGGCTCCGAAACCAGCCAATTTGAAAATCATTTGAGAGCGATACTCGATCAGCCCTTGGGAAGCACCAAGACACGCGGTTTTGCCGCAATGCAAAATTTTATCGGCGGCGTGCCGAATCTGAAAGAGGTGTTGGCCTTGTCTGAAGTTCACATGCATTTGTATAACAAGACGCCAAGAAAAGGCCGTAAAGTCGCTCATGCCACAATCAGATCGGATACTCCGGAAGCTTTATCCGGGCGGATAGCGGCGTTGGCAAAGCTGGCCGAGCAGACCGACGATTCTTGAATGCAGGCTTCCGGTATCCGTTTCTGGACCCCGTCCTTATTTATAGGATAGACTGACCGGATTATTTTTTCAGATCTTGATTATGACTTACTGTATCGCCGCTTCACTCAATGAAGGTCTCGTTTTGGTGTCCGATTCAAGGACCAATGCCGGGATCGATAATGTCAGCACTTATGGGAAAATGCATGCGTTCGATACGAATGCCGATCGCAAAATCGTTTTGTTGAGCGCGGGCAATTTAGCCACGACGCAAGCTGTTTTAGAACAGTTGAAGCGCGATAAGCTCAAGGATGCGAAGCTTAATATCAATTCGGTGGACTATTTGTCGGATGCGGCCAATTACCTCGGTCAAGTCAGTCTCGATAAACAAAAACAGCATCTCGATACCGAAGGGCAATCGGCGTTCAATCCGTCCGCAACGTTTATCATTGCCGGTCAAATCGGTCATGAGCCGCCAGGGGCTTATATGGTCTATGCCGAGGGCAACAGTATCACGACTTCTCCGCATACTCCATTCCTGCAAATCGGCGAAATTAAATACGGTAAGCCGGTGTTGGATCGTTTTTTGAAGCTCGAGACACCATTGGACGAAGCCGCGCGCTGCTGCTTGGTTTCGATGGATTCGACGATACGCAGTAATGCTAGTGTCGGACCCCCGGTCGAAATGTTGATTTATCGTAAGGATAGTTTCCGTCTGGATGAGTATTATTGTTTCGAGGCTGAAAACCCTTATATGGTTAATCTAAGAAAAAGCTGGGAAAGCACGTTGCGTGATGCCTTTGCGAAGTTGCCGCCCTTAATGCCGCAGTACGCTAAGCCATTGGAGCCCGATCTTTAAGTCGTAATTATTCATGCCTCTATCGTTCTCATCCTCCAGAGCTCGCCGTTATACACAAGTAACGTCATGCGTATTGGTAAACGCTTATCGTAATTTCGGTGAGCTCTGTTGTTTAATAAGCTACAGAACAGTGCACATACGGGCTTCGATAAAAAACCATGGTTATCAGCATTAATGGCTCCGATAGTCGCGACGAAGGCGTCGCTCCCACAGAGAGCGGCAGACGCTATGTGGGAGCGATCCCCTGATCGTCCCTCACCTAACGCTAGGTGATGGAAAGTCGAGAGTGTTAAGTGACAATAAATGGTATCGAGGTCTCATTGACTAAGTTTGCAAAAGGGTAATTTTTGACTTATACCTTTCGTATTTCAAATTTCGGCGATGCATCCATGGCACTGGATTCCGTCAATTCCTGGCGGAATTGCGGGTTTTTCTGCGGGAAAGGTTGTTTAACCAGTCCCTAACGTTTTTATTCTTAGACTGTTTTTCGATCAAAAAAGAGTAGTGCCAGGTTGCAAACCGTTTTGCCACGGGCGCTTATCGCCACCGTCGTCCTAAGGGTCTTGCTACTGCCGCTTCCCACCAATTTAATTCGCGTACGATCGAATTTTGACAGTTTTCATAACCGCTGTATTCGATGCCTTTAAATATCTCTTTTTGTAACCAAGCATAGGCTTCCGGTGATTCGCTTTTCAATCGCTGCGGAATCAAAATATACTGACTAAGTAGTTCTGCAAGTTTTTCATTGATTTTGCCGTTATAACGGCCGTCATTGACTTCCCATAGAAATTCAAAGGCGTCGAACCAGCGCGATGGCCATAACGCCAAATCAGCATCCTTGATCATATGCATATAGACGATATCGGTCGAGAGTTTGCGATACCAAAAGAAAAAATATAGCGATTCATGTCCGTCCCAAAAATGAAAGTTGTCGATCACATGAGCCAGTTCATGCACGATCAGCGGAATTCTGAAATCTACTAGATATTTCAGCCCGATATCCTTATAAAACTGACCCTCTTTGGCTTTATCGAAATTCTTGATCGTGAAAACAATGCGATTAGTGCCGCTGTACACCTGAGCGACGACTTGGTTAATAAAACCGACGCCTGGAATGATAGTTAGGGGGTGTGTGTCGTCGGCCCAAACTTGGCTTTCGGTGTCGTCCGGAAATGCATCAAGGATCAATCGCTGCGTTTTTTCCGGGATTTTAGCGTTAATGAATACGTTATCGAGATCCCTGATCGGCTTAGCTTTGACGATAAAGTCGCGCATGAACGGCGGAATCTTTCTTAGGCCTTTTTCAAATGCATATAAATGATCGGCTTCAAAACGCGGCAGGCGGTAATGGTTGCTATGCTTGATCGCGGTTTTGGTGTCGTAAAACAGCGCTAAAACGCGAAGCGCATTTTCTTTATCATCCCAATAACCTTCGAGAATACATAACTCGTCCTGGTTTTGATTGCGGCAATGTTTCTTGATTTGCTTTAGGTCGTCGAGGTGATCGGGGTGGGTGTGGCGGGTTAGGAAAGCGACTGCGGCTTGCCGGAGTCCTGGATTATTGTTTTCGTAATGATGAATGATTTCATTAAGTCGCTCGATAGGTAAATAGCCGGATTCGCTTGTGGTGCATAATAATTCGGAGTCTTGGGAAAGCGTGAAGAAGCGGTTTTGGAAAAGGCCGCTAAAAAATTGCTCTTGCGCCGATGCCTGTAGGTGCATGGCGGTCAGCAGAATGAGCCCCATAATTCTTAAATTCGGCAGTTTAATCATGAGGCACTTGAGGTCTTTCAATCGCTTGTCCTAAAGTTTTGAATAACTTTTTAGGGGAAAAAAATGATTTGCATACGCAGAACAAGCCATTGGATTAACTTTTTATTCTTCATGGTTGTTATGGTGAAATGCCTTTTCAAGGTTGATGTTTCAGAGCTCGTAATAGCAATGCTTTGATAAAATCATGGAGAGGTTTGTTCCTTAATCTTAATCAAAATATTCACGCGTCGATTCTTTTCCCTGCCTTCAGGTGTATCGTTGTCGGCAATCGGTTGCGTGTCTGCGTAAGTCACTGCGCGCATTCGAGTGCTCTCAAGGCCTTGTGTTGTCAAGTAGTGCAAAACACTTGTGGCTCTAGCGGCACCTAATTCCCAGTTTGACGGAAATTGAACGGTTTTGATCGGACGATTATCGGTATGACCTTCAATGAAAATCAATCCGACAGCCTGTTGTAACAGAGGTACTAGATCGTCTAGTAAATGTTTGCCCGGGTCGGTCAAGTTGGCTTGCGACGACTCGAATAAAATGTTGTCTTGGATTTCCAGTTGTGCATAATCCTCCGTTACCTTGATCGCTACCGACTTATCCAATCCCATTTGTTCGAGTTTTTCCGATAATTTTGATTCTAGTGTTTCCTGTGGCGTTGTTTCCGGACCGGGTATTAAAAAAGTTTCTTCCAGTTCAATATCGGGCGTTATTTTGTCGCTAACAATCGGTTCCTCAGGTTTTTCAATTGGGGGTATGGGAGGCCCTATAAATGGTGCGGCAGTCGGCTCGGGCTTCGTTTCGATAGCCGGAGGCGGTTTTTTGATAATCCGTTCGGCTTTGGGTAAGGCCGGTTTTGTTTTTTTAACCGGTTGCGGAGTGGCAATCAATGCCTTGGGTTCTGTTTCGACAGAAAAATCGCTAAGCGCTATGAGCGTAATGATGAACATTAGAATCAATACGAATACGTCGAGATAGCTGATGAGCCAGTTTTGATTTCCCGGCTTATGGCTGTCTTCCATCAATTCCTCAAATGTTTGCGAAGACTGCAGTTTGAAAAAAGGGTCTTTATTCATCGATTTTCAGTTCATTATCATAATGAGCAATAAATGATTTGAGCGTTTCCCTTACAAAAGAAGGGCTGCGATTGTCGGCGATTAAAGTGATGCCCTCCATGACCATGCTCATAATCATGACGCGATGTTCGGTGCGTCTTTCTAGTTTGATTGCGATCGGGGTAAAAACCAGATTGGCTAGTATCAAACCGTAAAATGTCGTGATTAGAGAAACCCCCATGTTGAAGGTAATAGCGCCAATATCCCTCATGTCGATGATTTGCAGCATATTAATCAAGCCGATCAACGTGCCCAGCATGCCGAAGGCCGGTGCAAAGGTTGCCATGCTGTGAAAAATATTGGCTTCCGCTTTTTCCTTGGCTTTCAGTCGAGCGATTCGCCATTTCAATAACGACAAAATATCATCGACAGGCGTTTGATCGACAACCAATTGAAAGCCGGTTTTCAGATAAGGGTTATTGATCGTATCGATAATGTTTTCAATGGCCGTGAAGTTTCGAGTGAACCACATTTTCGAAACATTAATGATCTCATCGGCTTCATGTTGAGGGTTTAGGCTTTCGTAAAGAAAAATCAGTTTGACCGATTTTAATCCATTAATGATATCTCTTAAGGGGTAGCTCAACAGTACCGAAGCAATCGTGCCGACAACGACAATAAAGAGTCCAGTCCAATTCATGAATGATTTGGAATCATTGGCAGCATAAAGACCGATAAATAAGCACAACACTATGCCGCATAAAAAGCCTAGAGCAGTCGAGTAATTTAATTTCTTTTTAGTATTCTGAAAAGTGTGGTTTAGCAAGTTGCTTTTTTTCATCGGCTTATTTTAGGCAATGCTATGCAAATGGTTTAAGGAAAAAAGGGACTTTGCGGAATGTTGAATTAAACATTCGAAGCTATTTAACGTCTCTGGTCGGTTTGGCTTCAGTATTGATTATAAATCAACGCCCTCCATAAGTTAGGGAAGTTATTTGCGAACAAGTGCTTATGCTGAATAATGACAAACATTCGCTCATTGTAACTATTCAGTCCCCTGGCAATAATCGTTCCCACGCTCTGCGCTCATCGTTATACATAAGTCAAAAATTACCCTTTTGCCATCTTAACCAATGAGACCTCGATACCATTTATTGTCACTTAACATTAGCGGATCACCTAACGCTAGACGAACCGCGTAGGGTACGCTGTGCGTACCATGGTAACCCCGCGATATTCATGTGCCAACCGAACCGCCAGGGCACGGCTTTGGTACGCGCAGCGTACCCTACAATTTATGTATAACGATGAGCGCTCGGCGTGGGAATGCTTGAGTACCGCTCATTAGGTTATGAAATTTTGGCAGCGCTTGGTTAGGAAATATTCCTTTAGATAGGGAGGTGAATTATCTAAGCAATCAGTAAAGACAATTGTCATGTGAATTGAAATATAATATCGATTTTGGCACACTAGAGTAAAAAATAAATCGGGTAATTATTTTTTACATGTCTATCGAACGAGCCAAGGTAAAATCAGGGGTTCGATCCTATTGATTTTATATTGCTTTTAACGTAAGTATTCAGCCCCCCTGAATTTCCCTTTTTCAAAGAGGGGAGCAAAGTTCTAGTTTTTTTTAATGCAGGGGCTGAATAATTACCTTTTAACGAATTATTAATATGATAAAAGTTTTGCTTGTTGATGATCATGAAATTGTTCGTTCCGGTGTTGAAGCGCTTTTAAATAAAGCCGGTGATATTCAGGTTGTGGCGGTGGCAAAAACCGGTGAGGAGAGCGTCGAGGCGGTGACAGAGTTGCACCCCGATGTGGTGGTCATGGATATCAGCATGCCGGGCATTGGCGGCGTTGAAGCTTGTCGGCGAATTCTGCAAGATAATCCGGATATGAAGATTATTGTGCTGTCTGTTTGTAACGACGGGCCGATACCTCTGCAGCTTTTGAAAATGGGGGTGTTAGGCTTTATTTCCAAAAGTTCGCCGGTCGATGAAATGGTCGCCGCGATTCGAAAAATTATGGCCGGGCAGCGCTATTTGTGCGCGGAGGTAGCCAACAATTTAGCATTCATGAAGTTGCCCGGTAATGATTCTCCTTTCTCAAAGCTTTCCCAAAGGGAGTCGGAAGTGGTTTCGTTAATCCTACAAGGCAAAACGATAAAAGAAATGTCGGGTATGCTGACGCTTAGCGATAAAACGATTAACACTTATCGATATCGGCTTTACGATAAATTAAAAGTGAAGAACGATGTCGAATTAACGCGGCTTGCCATCAAATTCGATTATATCGATTCCGCATCGATTTAAGCGATACGGAATCATGGGGTAAGAGGAAGGTTATTTATAAAATTTCCCTGGCTTTGGCAAAGGCATTTCTAAAGTCTAAAAATAAAGGTTTATCGGTAGTCAGCATTGATGCTAACAACAGGTGTTGTAACTGATATTTAACATTACCGACTGCTAGTGCGCCGACGCCGCTTGCGTTAGGTGCGTACTCCATGGGTTTGCCAAAATCATTTAGTTTTATGCCTTCGATACCGGTCGGTGGGACTGCATTGACATCGCCGGCTACCTTGAGTGCTTTGGCGTGGCTCAGTATTTTCCTGCTGATGACTTGTATGCCGGCTTTCGCGGTACAGAAAATGATGTCGGCATCGGCGATTAGTTCCACTTTCTGTTCATACGAAGAAGCGCAGGCGCCTTTTAGGTTGGATTTGAAGCGTCTGTTATATTCTTTAGCTAAATCATTGGCGGTTTCGGCTGAAAGATGATCGACCAATACTGTATCCGCGCCTTCTAGCGAAGCTATGACCCCGGTGGCAATGCCGACCGGTCCGGTACCGCCGAACACCAATGCTTTGGCGTCTTTCAAGTCAAGGTTATGCTTGGTCTTCAGTTCTTTTTCAACGCAACCCACTAGTGCCGCAGCGGTTGTGAATGCACCGCTGGGATCGGCGAATACTGAAATTTCAAAAGGCGGAACCATCGCTTGTTCTGCGGCGCTCAGCATGTCTATTGCCAGACCGATATCCCGTCCTCCGATAAATAGACCGGTGCGCTTCACACCGTTTGGCCCCCTGGAAAAAATGGCATCTTGCGTCAATCCGTGAACGCCGTCCAGTTTGACATTGCTGTAAGGTATTAAAACATCGAATCCCGCGTCCAAAGCCATATTGACATCGAAAGGGCTATTATTGGGCATCGGGTCCAGCATATGCAGGATGCTGCGCTTCTCCATAGGATTTCCTCTTTATTTAAAATCGTTAGGCTTTGGTTTTGATGAAGTCCCGAGCAACTTCGAATGCATGGGTAAAATGCAAGTAGACAGGTTTTTCGGCATCAAGCATGATCTTCAGCAGTTTGTTTTGCGCTTGGTATTTGACATTGCCGATAGCCAATGCGCCAATGCCGACTGCGCCGCTTTTCGATCCGGGCAGAGGCGTGCCGTTATGGAAGGCGTCGAGTCCGGCGATTCCTGATGGCGGAACGGCGTTGACATCGGCCGCGACTTTTAATTGCGGTGCCGAAGCGATTAGCTCGGCGCTTAAGAGTTCGATTCCGGCGGCTCCGGTAGCGAAGACTATATCGGCGGTTTTCATAAATTCGGCTTTGTCCGCATCCGCGCCGGCCATGATTTGGATAGCGCCTTCACCGAATTCGTTGCTGCAAAGATCGGCAATACGCTGGGCTTTTTCGAGTTGGCGTCCGACGATTCTTACGTTTGCACCGGCCTGAGCGGCTATAACCGCTGCTGCTTGACCTACCGGCCCGGTACCTCCCAAGGCGAGCACGTTTTTGCCTTCAAGAGTGGTGTTGAAATTTTTTTGCAACTCGTTTTCAACCGCTGCGACCATGCCGGCTGCCGTCGTAAATGCACCGCTCGGGTCGGCGAAAACGGAGACTTCAAAAGGCGGGACCATCGAGTTTTTGGCGGTTTTAAGCATATCGAGCGCTTGTTTGGTATCCCTGCCGCCGATAAAAATGCCGGTTTTTTTCAAGCTTTTAGGGCTGCGTGAAAAAATAGCATCTTGCACTAGGCCGCGTACTTCGCTGGGTTCTACATTGATGTAAGGTATTGCCGAAACCCAGCCCGCGTCGAGCGCCATATTGACGTCGAACGGACTTAGGTTTTTAGCGGTTGTGAGCATATGTAAAATAAATGGTTTTTCCACGGGTTCCCCCCTCCTTAAAATTTAGCATGTCAGTATAAAAGAAAATAAAGTATTTTAAAAATGGCTAGCGCTATTTGTGAGCGGTGAATGGCGAGCGGGTATTTAGACTTGGTGTGCTTTTGTTCATTTATGGTTTGCCATGATCGGGGTAAAAATGGCGGTGCCCCTTAAGGGTGCAGCCGGTATAATTGGCCTTAAATCGAAAATCAATTTGATGAACCATGATGCACATTGATAAAGCTCAACAGCGGCGAAAGGCTTATGATGCCCGGAACGCTCAGCGCGATAAGGATGCGGTTAGCCGGGAGATAGTCGATAAATTCCTAGGGCATGCCGCTTATCAGCAGGCCAAGACGGTTATGTTTTATCTACATTGCCGCTCCGAAGTTAGGACTCGCGATAAGGTTCGCGAACAGTTATCGGGCGATAAGCAGGTGATTGTTCCTTATTGCACCAAGGACGCCGATGGTCAAAACCGATTGGGTCTTTGGAAGCTCGAGGGCTTGCAAGAATTGCAGCCTGGAACGTGGGGCATACTCGAGCCGCCGAAGGAGCGGTGGGGCGAGTCCGGGAAGGAAATAGCGCCCGAAGCTTTGGACTTAGTCATGGTTCCGGGTGTTGCTTTCGATAGAAGCGGAGGGCGCTTAGGTAATGGCGCCGGTTATTACGATCGTCTGTTGAAAAGTGTCGGAAAAGATACGGTGCTAATCGGGGTCTGTTTCGAAACGCAGATAATGCCTGAAATTGTTATGGAGGCGCATGATATTTATATGGATTATGTAATAACAGAAACTGCAATCTATAAGGGTAGGGGAAGATTTTGACGATGTCATGGACGCAATTAAAGGAACAGCTAGCAGAAACGCCTGCCTTTGTTTACGACCTTGATGCGATTGAATCAACATTGCAGACCTTGAGCAATCTTCGCGATCGTTCGGGATGTAAGGTTTTATATTCTGTTAAATCCCTGCCTCTTTTGCCGATTTTGCATATGATGCGGCCTTATCTCGATGGTTTTTCGGTGAGCTCTTTGTTCGAAGCAAGGTTGGCTTCTGAAGTATTGGCCGGAAATGGATCGGTGCATTTGACTACGCCCGGCATACGAGCGGACGAAGTCGAAGAGCTGACGCGGATTTGCTCGCATGTCAGTTGCAATTCCTATCGTCAGCTGGATTTGTTTACAAAGTATTGGGAACAAGGCGCTTCGGTCGGTTTACGTTTGAATCCTAAGCTCTCGTTCTTGGATGATCGGCGCTACGATCCATGTCGGCCTTATTCGAAACTCGGCATCGATTTGGAGGGGTTAGATATGAATGCCCTGAGCGGTCGGATTAAAGGATTGCATTTCCATAACATCTTTTCGGCATCGGACTTCGACCCGCTCGTTCAAACCTTGACGGCGATAAGAAATCGGCTCGGCAACGTATTTTCTAGGTTGGAATGGTTGAATCTCGGCGGAGGTTATTTATACGATCAAATCGGGCAGTTCGATATTTTTATCGATTCGGTCAAGCAATTGCGCAAGGAATTCGGACTCGAAGTATTGATTGAGCCGGGCAAGGCCTTGGTTGGAAGGGCCGGCTATTTGGCGACTTCGGTCGTCGATTGTTTCGTCAGCGACGGCAAATCCATCGCGGTATTGGATACCTCGGTCAATCATCATCCCGAAGTCTTCGAATACCAATGGCATCCGCCGTTGCTTGAGCATTGCCCTAATGGGCGGTATTCGGCGATTTTGGCGGGATCGACATGTCTGGCCGGAGACATTTTCGGAGAATATCGTTTCGATCGACCGTTGCAAGAGGGAGATCGATTGGTGTTTTCGGATGCCGGCGCCTATGCCTTGGTCAAAGCGCATCGTTTCAACGGCTATAATCTACCGGACATATACGGCATGACTTCGGGAAATGTATTCTTGCTGAAGCGTCATACCTATCAACATTACTACGATCAGTGGTCGGGGCTTGCGCCGACTTGAACTATGCGAAGTATATCGACAGGAGAAAAACACATGAAGGCAGTTTTAATGACCGGAGCCGGCGGCCCCGAGATGTTGCAATTGGCGGATATCGCGGAGCCGAATATCGTTAAACCGACCGAATTGAAAGTCAGGCTCAAGGCGGCCGGTATTAATCCGATCGATACCAAGGTTAGAAGTAACGGTTTGTTTTATCCGGACGCTCTGCCGGCAGTACTAGGTTGCGACGGTGCCGGCGTTGTTGTCGAAGTGGGCGCCGAGGTACAAAATTTCAAGCCCGGCGATGAAGTTTGGTTTTGTAATGGAGGGTTGGGGCGGGAGCCTGGCAATTATGCCGAATATACCGTGCTCGATAGCCGTTGGGTCGCGCTTAAGCCTAAGTCTTTGTCATTCGTCGAGGCGGCGGCTTTGCCATTGGTGTTGATTACTGCGTGGGGCGCGTTATTCGATCGCGGCGGTTTGCAGGACGGCCAAACCGTCCTGGTTCATGCCGGGGCAGGCGGCGTCGGTCATGTCGCGATACAATTGGCTAAATTAGAAGGAGCCGAGGTTCTAACGACGGTAAGTTCTGAATCGAAAGCTGATTTTGTCTTAAGCCTAGGCGTGGATCAAGCAATCGATTATCGTCAATGCAACTTCGCCGAAAGAGTTAATGAATTAACCGGCGGGCGAGGGGCCGATGTCGTTTTGGATACGGTCGGACCTGAAGTGTTCAAAGACAGCATCGAAGCCACTGCGCATTTCGGAAGCTTGGTCACGCTTCTCGACCCCGGAGCCTTGAATTGGTCGGAAGCGCGGATGCGCAATCTCAAAATCGGTTTCGAACTGATGTTGACGCCGATGTTGCGAGATCTAGATGCGGCGCGCGATAAGCATGTCGAAATCCTTAATCGTTGCGCCGAATTTATCGAATTCGGAAATTTGCGAGGGGTTGTCGGGCATTGCTTATCGTTAAACCAAGCCGCCGAAGCGCATCGCTTGATCGGTGAAGGCCATACTCAAGGCAAGATAGTATTAGAAATAATTTAACCGGCGGAATGACGCGTTATCGGTGCGGGTAAAATATGTTGAAAATCTCCTCGAATTGATCGTGGACTTTGTCGATGATATCGCTTAGTTGCTCGTCGGAAATGCCGATTTCCGATAGGTCTGTTTCAGTATCGAAAAAGGCCATTTTAGCTATCCGGTTGGCCGATCTGACAATAGCACCTGCGGTTTGATAGCGTCCGGTGCTGTCGGGGTGGGCATGCAAGGCAATCGTTTCGCTAATGATTTCAGGCAGCTTCCATAATCTAGCGAGTTCCGCCCCGGTTTCATAATGATCGAAACCGATTATGTTTCGTTCGGTTTTTATTTCATCGGCATCGGTCGATTCGACTAGTAATCCGACTTCTCGGGCTAATTCGGGAATGCGGCGATAAAATACCAGTTTGCCGATTTCATGGAGTAAGCCGCAAATAAAAATAGCTTCGTCGTTTTCGTCAGTGTCCCAATGGGCTGCTAATTCTCTAGCGGTTAATGCGCTTCTTAGGCTCATCGCCCAAAAGTCATGCATGGACAGCATACCGTTCGGTAGCATCGAGAACCGATCTATGATCAATGTGCTCAACACTAAGTTTTGAAGTTCTTGCGTGCCGATCAGCGTGATGGCATGGCTGATCGTGACGATGCGTGATGGGAAACCGAAAAAAGCGCTATTGACCAATTTCAATAAGCGTATCGATAAAGCCGGGTCCTTTTCGATAATTTTGCCGGCATCGACGATCGATTTATACGGATCTTCAAGCGTTTTTTTTAGCTCGAAATAAATTGCCGGCGGCGATGTTAATTGAAGATCGCCTTTCAATAAATCGGCTGCGGTTAAATTGGACGAGTCGGAATGCGGCATTGGCAAAACGGATTTCTTCATTATACTTGTTAAAGTTTTGACATTTTATAGTGTATTGCAGTCAAGCTTAGGTGAGGCTTGCGATAAATCAAGGGCTTCATCGAGAAATAGTCCGAATCGGAAGCCGTCAAGCATTTAACACATCAACCAGTGAATACGATGTTAAGTAACTCTCAGCGACAAAGTAAAATCATCATTGCCGGAATGGATCGGAAAACTGTCGCACAAATTGAAACGATTTTGATAGATAAAGGGTTTTCTAATTTTGCGATTGCCGCTGAATGCGGCGATATTTATCGCATCATTCGACCCTATGTAGACAACGCCGAAGAGTTAGGCTTGATTATTGTCGATGAAGATTTGCCCGGCGGGCACGTTAGAGATATGTGTTATTCACTTTCGGGTGAACAAGCGGGCGTTTTTTTACCTTTTATCATTCTTAAAAACGAACGCCCAAGTCAAGTGTCCGATGCTTCCGTTTCGTCGTCGCTGATCTACGAGCTATGTAAGCCGCTTCGTGGGCCTGAACTCGTTATTTTAGTAGAAATGTTGTTGCTACTTAAAATCGAGCGTTCTATGCGTTACCAGCAACAGGAAAGGTTGATCAACGAGTTGGCGACGCGAAAATTGCTCGATGCGAAATTAAAATATTTGGTCGCTCATGATGAATTGACCGGCCTTATGAATAGAACGCAATTAGAAAACTATATTCGATTGAGTTTGACGCGGAACCAAAAGTTGCAGCAAAACGGCGCATTGTTGTTGATAGACTTGGATCGGTTCGGTTTGATTAACGATTTGGAAGGCTTCGATATGGCCGATAAATTGATTATCGATGTTGTGACAACGATTCGAAAGCTGGTGAGACTAGATGCTTGGTTTGCTCGCATCGACTCGGACGAGTTTTGTCTATATTTCGATAATATATCCGGCCTTAAGGCGCGTGAAGTTGCCGAAGATATCCGTAAAGGGCTCAATGAAAGCCGATTTCAAACCGGCAATGTTTGCTACAGTATTACCGCGTCAATCGGCATCGCTACGTTGCAATCGGCGAAAGTTATTCAGCATCCCGAGGAATTAATATCTAGAGCGCACCAAGCTTGTTGCTTGGCGAAACAAAACGGCCGAAATATGGTCTGGTTTTATAACGAAGAAGATAAAGCCATCAAAGAACGGCATCGCGATGTTTATTGGGTCCCTTTGATTAGGGATGCTTTGTTAATGCGAAATTTCTTTTTGATGTTTCAACCGGTAGTGAATCTTAGAACCGGCGAGGTCTCGCATTATGAGGTACTGATTCGAATGCGGGGGCATGAAAACAAGGTCATTAGCCCTTCCGAGTTTATTCCGGTTGCCGAACGAATGGGTTTAATACATAGCATCGACTTATGGGTGGTTGAGAATGCGATTGATTTTTTAGCGGCGCTTCCCCCCGAATTGTCCAATGTATCGTTGTCGATTAATTTATCCGGAGTCGCTTTCCAGGACGATGCTTTATTGCCGACCATCAAAAGAAAACTGGAATTGTCTTGGGTCAATGCCGAGCGGATCACCTTTGAGATTACCGAGACCTCGGCGGTCGATAACTTCGAGCAAACTCGGCATATGATTAATCAAATTAGAGCTTTGGGTTGTCATTTTGCGTTGGACGATTTTGGCGCGGGTTTTTGTTCGTTCAATTATTTAAAGAAGTTTCCGGTCGATTTTGTAAAAATCGATGGACAATTTATTCGAAATTTAGTTAATGACGATACCGATCAAGTTTTGGTCCGATCAATGAGCGAAATTGCCAAGCAACTCGGTAAAAAAACGATTGCCGAATTTATCGAGTGCCCGCGGCTGATTAAAATTTTGGTTGATCTAGGTATCGATTATGGACAAGGTTATATTTTCGGTAAGCCAAGCCAGTTATTGATCGAGCATGGTTATATTCCGCTGCAGCAACTATTAATAGAAGGCGATAAAAGCACGCGTTTTCTATATAATTAGTGTTCTTCTAAGTTCAAATAATACCT
Source organism: Methylotuvimicrobium sp. (assembly GCF_050611805.1). NCBI lineage: Bacteria > Pseudomonadati > Pseudomonadota > Gammaproteobacteria > Methylococcales > Methylococcaceae > Methylotuvimicrobium > Methylotuvimicrobium sp. The sequence continues at coordinate 132,757 of NZ_JBNGHF010000003.1, read as the reverse complement.
CGTCGTGTCATATCAAGGTTCGGCAGAGGCTCCAGCCCAGCCTTAAGAAATGTAGTGTTTATGGCCTAAGGTATTGAAAATTATGGGGTCACCCAGCTTTTAAAAATTATTCAATACTTTATGGTCGGAAAATGTTAAAGCTGGGCTAGGATAACGCTTCTTTAAGCAATCATCGCTACTATAGTCATAATACTCGCGTCTTCCGGATTGTCGATAGTTTCCTCTTTTCAAAAAAGACTGGTAAGTCATGGGCTTACTATTCGTGTGGACGCATATTTAAATGACTTCTTGGTAATTAAAACCGCAACATCATGGCAAGACAACCCAAAAAATCCGTAACGCCCAAGAAAACGACCAGAAAGCCGCGTAGGCGCGCAACTCGCAATAAAAAGCGCCCGGAAACTCATCGCCGTTTCGGGTGGTTTAAAAAAATCCTGTTATTAGGCTTTGTATTTGCCGTATTTATATTATCCAGTTACATCGGTTATTTGGATTATAACGTTCGTAGGCAATTCGAAGGCAAGCGTTGGGCGATTCCGGCGCGTGTCTATGCTAATCCGGAAGAGCTTTATGCCGGATATAGAATGAACATCGCCGATTTCGAAAAGCTTCTGCAGCAATTGAGATATCGTCAAGATTCTCAGTTATCTTCCGAAGGGACCTATTATCGGTCGGGATTGTTTATCAATGTAAAAACCCGTGCGTTCGATTTCTGGGACCAATCTCAGGATAGTCGTGCATTACAGATTCGATTTTCACCGGGTGAAATTTCCGATATCTCCGATTTATCGGGCAGGGGGGCGGTTGCTGTTGCTCGTTTGGACCCCATTCAGATAGGCAGCTTTTATCCGACTCGTAAGGAGGACCGGGTTTTGATTAAACTATCGGAAACTCCGGATACCTTGATTCAAGGCTTGCTCGCGACAGAAGATCGTGATTTTTATAATCATTACGGTATTTCGATCAAAGCGATACTGCGGGCTATGTTGGCGAATGTCAGAGCGGGCGGCATTGTGCAAGGCGGCAGCACGATCACCCAACAATTGATCAAGAATTTTTATTTGACGTCCGAGCGTAGTTTTTGGCGTAAGATTAACGAAGTATTTATGTCGTTGATCATCGAGTATCGTTACGGTAAAGACGAAATTCTTGAAGCCTATCTCAATGAAGTTTATTTAGGGCAGGATGGAGCTAGTGCCGTCCATGGTTTCGGCTTGGCGAGCGAATTCTATTTCGGCAGAACCCTTAAAGACTTACCTTTGGCGCAGATGGCGACCCTGGTCGCATTGGTCAGAGGTCCCTCTTATTACGATCCGCGTCGGCACACAGAACGAGCATTAAAAAGGCGGGAGTTAGTGCTCGATAAAATGCATGAGCAAGGTTTTATCACGTTAAAACAGGCTGATGAAGCGAAAAAACAGCCGCTGGAAGTGATGCCGCAAACCCATCGTGCGGTCAATCGATATCCGGCTTTTATGGACTTGGTCAAGCGTCAATTGCAGCAAGAATACAAAGACGACGACCTGACTTCCGAAGGCTTGAGAATATTTACCACATTGGAGCCTCGAGTGCAAAACGCCGTGGAAAGATCATTGGCGGTAAAAATGCGCGAACTTGAAAAGAATCCTCGCGCGAATGAATTGGAATCGGCTGTTATCGTGACGCGTCGGGAAGGCGCGGAAATTGTTGCGATGGCGGGAGGCAGGGATAAAACCTCGGCCGGTTTCAATCGGGCACTAGATGCGGTGCGCCCGATAGGGTCGTTGATAAAACCGGTGGTATATCTGACCGCGCTGGAATATCCGGCTAAATATACGATAACGACTCCGGTCAGCGACACTCGGATTACCGTAAAAAGTGGCAAAGGTAATTGGACGCCAAAAAATTATGATAATACTGAACATGGTGAAGTGCCGCTGCATAAGGCCTTGACGAATTCTTACAATCTCGCGACCGTTCGAATCGGCATGGATGTCGGTATCGCGAGAGTGGCAAAAACCTTAAAGGATATGGGCGTGAATCGGTCTGTCGATTTATATCCTTCTCTGTTATTGGGGGCCTCGCCGCTGTCGCCTTTAGACGTCACGCAAATGTATCAAACCCTAGCTGGAGACGGTTTCGTCACGCCGCTTAGAGCTATACGCGGCGTGGTCGACGGCAACGGCAAGCGCTTACAAAGTTACCCGTTTAACGTGCGACAATCGGTCGATCCGGCGGCGACTTATATTACCAATACCATTTTGCAGGAAGTGATGACAGACGGTACCGGCAGATCGGCCTATAATTATTTGCCGAGAGACTTCGGGTTGGCCGGCAAAACCGGAACGACCAATGAATTGCGAGATAGCTGGTTCGCCGGTTTTAGCGGTGATTATCTGTCGGTCGTATGGGTAGGGCGAGACGATAATAAACCTTCGGGATTAACCGGGTCGACCGGTGCATTAAAGATTTGGTCCGACGTGATGCAGCAGATTTCCAGTATTCCGGTCGTTTTGACGCCGCCGGATAATGTCGACACGGTTTGGATCGACCCGTACACAGGGTTATTGGCTAATCAGGACTGTGAAAATGTGAGGCAATTTCCATTCATTCGCGGATCGGCGCCAAAGACCAGTTCACCTTGTGTTCAAACCGATGTTGAAAAAGCGAAGGATTGGTTTCAGGATTTTTTTAAGTTTTAGCGAAGAATATATTCTTTTCATGGTTCAAAATTCGGCGCCAAAATTTGACCTGATTAGCAAGATGCTTCCGCTTGCCGAAGCCAAGTGTCCGAGCAGGGGCCAGTCGTAGTCGCAAAAACTACAATATGCTGTTACCCAAGCTCTCCAGCTTGGGTAACCTGTTCAGGAAGCTCTAGCTTCCCCAATCAAGAAAGATTGAACGAGCGAGTCAGGGAATGTGCGGAGGTTGTGTCGGTCTCAGGAAGCTCTTGCCCTGAGCATGTCGAAGGGGGGCTTCTAGGGTGTCTTTCCCAAGCTGGAGCTTGGTAAAGAGCGTGATGCGGGTTGGCCATTTTTAGCTTGAAGCGTATGGGTTTGTCACCCCTTCCGAGACGTGTTGGAAACGGGTTAAATAACTTGTCCCGCAGGAAGAGGTTTATTCATCTCTCAATGGAATAGAAAAACACTCTTATTGATGATGAATCGGTAAATAGTAGGCAATTTTCATTACCCCAGTTCCCGACCGAGTGGCTCAAGGAAGCATACTCATTATATTTCCGCTAAAACCGAAAATTTCCAATATGATTCAATTAGGTATCGACTGCTATGAATAAAATCCCATTGGGCATCAGTGGTTGTTTGCTTGACCAACCCGGAGAAAAAGAAGTGGCTAATCGCGATAGTTTGATTAGCGAAGTGATCGAGAGTTTTTTTGAATGGAAGCCGTTTTCGGCCGAAGAAGAAAAGTCCTTGCTTATTCAGGAAGCTTCGGCAATTTCCGATTCCGGCACGGATAAGATGGCTGGAATCTGCGGTTATATTATGAAAAGACCGGAGCAAGCAGTTACAAAAACGGGGGGTGCTATTGAGGGTTTGGCGATCGAAACATTGAGAATCATGCATCGATTTCCGTTGGTACCTATCGAAGAATCTATCCGGCTACAAGATCCTTGTTTACGCGATCTTTTTTTCAAGCGGGTTTATGTTATGTATCGCTGGCAAAGGTTGTTGAAAGAAGGTCTTAGCGCCCGTGCCTTGATAGATTTTCATGCGAGGCATAAATTAATCATCATGAGTCACGGCGACTATCGGGATCTTGGGCAATTATTGGCTGGGCTGAACAAAGATAATTTAACCGAGATTGCCTATCAATATATTTTACAGCTGATGAGCATGTTGTTGACGATGCCGACCCGAGCTAATCACGTCAATGTTTTGCAACATATTCAAGGACATTTAAAAAAAGACATCAGCCGCGACGATAAAGCCGAACTGTGCGAATTGATCGACAGTTACCGGAACTACGAAGTACCTCTCATTGCTCCAATAATCTTGTTGAAGCATCATTTTCGAAAATCGCCGGATCCCTATATTCAATCGTCGTATTATTTTTCCCCTTATCCGAGCGCATTGGGTTCTGTTAATCCTTAAAAATAGCTATGTTCGCGTTAATAGTTGAAATTAATACTACACCAATCTTGAAATTTGAAGACTGTAGGGTACGCTGTGCGTACCACAGCAATCCTACCCGTAGTTTAACGTGCTCTCAAGTGTAGCTCTGCGTCGATATAGTAAGTATTCAGACCCCGTTGGCAAATTACCGCAATTCAGGCGTAATTGTTGGCCTCCCCCTTTGAAAAAGGGGGATTCAGGGGGACTGAATACTTACCCGATATAAGGTAGGCGTAGCATCCCTACGATGCTGCAGAATTTAGGTTTGTCGATTTTGTAATCAATACCTGTATGATATCGATACGGTTTTCTCAATTGTCTTTCGACCATTCCTCCGCTTTGAATTCGTCATCGAGCGGTGTGTCCATAACATGATTAGCGTAATTACTGAGCGTTTTCATCGTAACACCGAGAATGACTTCCAAAATATGCCTGTTCGAATAACCCGCGGCGGTAAAAGCGCTCAGGGCTTGTTCGTCGATAAACCCGCGATTTTCGACCACGCTCCGGGTAAACTCTGCCAATGTTTGCAGTTTGTCATCGGGGATGGGATCTTGTTCGCGTAAAGCATTGATGATTCGAGCGTCGGCCTTGATCATATTCTTGGCCATGATCGAGTGCGCGGCGACGCAATAGGTGCAGTCATTTTCGATACTGGCGGCGATCAAGACGATCTGGCGTTCCACAGGGCTTAGCGAAGTTTTGTCGAAGATCGAATTCAGCGTTAGATAGGCTTCTAGCGTTGCCGGCGCTTCCGCCAATTCGCCCAATAAATTCGGAACGAAGCCGAATTTTTGGTGCGCGCCGGTCAATAAGGGCCGGGATTCGGCTGGCGCTTGTTCGATTGTGTGGATTTTGAATAAAGACATTAGGGATCTCCGGATTAAAATGATTAACAAACCAGGCCGCTGGCGTACCGTCTGCCGGATAGCAATACGGTTAATGCCTGGCGGCCGATTTCGGTATGGCACGGCAATACCGATGCCTAGAGAATAAGCAATCGCCACCGCGTATGCCATGCCCGGAATTCCGGTGTTTTTGTTCGATCGTTCGGGAGGCTTTTATGGATGTGTTGACTTCGCTCGTCAACGGCTTGAATTTACATGCAAAATTGATTTATTCCGGCGGCGTGTGCGGGCGTTGGCTAATGGATCACAATTCGGATCGATCCGTTTTTTTTCATATGCTCAGCAAGGGCGAGGGTTGGGTTTACACTTCGAAATGGGACGCGCCGCTGTTATTGGAAAAAGGCGACCTTATTTTATTTTTACCGCATTCGGACGAACATTTTTTGTCCTACAGCAAGGAACACTTGCCGGACACGATGAGTAATACGCAACTTACGCCTTGGTCGGACGGGGAGGCGGGATTCGTGTGCGGCGAGATCGAATTGGGAATGCCCGAATCCTTGATATGGCGCGCCTTACCGCCGGAAATCGTGATCAAACGAAGCCAGGCCGGCGACGTGTTGACCAGACTGATCGAGCTGATCAATATGGAAGCTTCCGTACCGCGATTCGGCAGCGGCTCTGTCGTCGAACGTTTATGCGACAGCATATTCATCTTGGCAATACGGCATTGCATCGAGAACGAGCTCGTCGATCGAGGCGTGTTTTCGGCAATGCAAGACCGAAGATTAGCTACCGTCCTGAACCTGATTCACGAACAACCTTGGGAGCCTTGGACCCTCGCCGAGTTCTCCCGCCGCGCCGGGATGTCGAAGACCGTGTTTTCAGAGAAATTTGCGGCGTCCATCGGTGCATCGCCGATCGAATATCTCGGTCAATGGCGCATGCAGATTGCGTCGCATTGGCTAAGGGAGCCGGGCATGACCATCGAACGCGTGGCCGAACGTTGCGGTTACGAATCGGTGCCGGCTTTCAGCAAGGCATTCAAACGGACCTTCGGGAAAACGCCGGGGGCCTATCGGCGAGAGGGTCCTGGTGAGTAAGATATAGTAGTGGGTCTGATCGATCTCTAAGTGGCCGGCGTCAAGCCGTTCCGCATTTTTTCTGTAAGGAAATCGCTGTTACAACCGACTGAAGCATAGACACACTCGCCATTGAGGTTCAAACCATGAAAACGACAAGGAAAACACGATGAAAGCCCCGAAGCTGATATTGATTGCAGTGATCACGATGCTGATCGGCGCCTTTTTTTATTTCGGATATTCCGATTTTTTGACCCTACATGAGCTGAAAGCGCATCAGGCCGCGATTGAAGCCCGCATCGCCGCGCAACCAGTCGCCACGGCCATTGTTTATGCGCTGATTTATGTTCTGGTCACGGCCCTTTCTTTGCCCGGCGCGGCGGTGATGACCTTGGCCGGAGGCGCGCTATTCGGCTTACTGTGGGGCACCGTGATCGTATCGTTTGCTTCGACGATCGGCGCGACGCTGGCTTTTCTGGCCGCGCGCTTTTTGTTTCGCGATATCGTCAAAGACCGCTTCGGTTCGGCGATACGAACGATCGATGCCGGAATCGAACGGGACGGTCCGTTTTATCTGTTCACGCTACGCTTGATTCCGTTGTTTCCGTTTTTCATGATCAATCTGGCGATGGGTTTGACCGCCATTCGCCTATCGACATTTTACTGGGTCAGTCAAGTCGGCATGCTGGCCGGCACGTTGGTCTACGTCAACGCCGGCACTCAGCTTGCGGGGATCGAATCGTTGTCGGATATTTTGTCGCCGGGCTTGCTCGGTTCGTTCGCGTTATTGGGCCTTTTTCCGTTATTGACCAAGAAAATCGTCGAGCAGATACAAGCCCGGAAAGTCTTCGCCGATTGGCCGAAGCCGGCGCATTTCGATAACAATATCGTCGTGATCGGCGCCGGCTCGGGCGGCTTGGTGACCGCTTATATCGCTGCAGCGGTCAAGGCCAAGGTCACGTTGGTCGAAAAGGACAAAATGGGCGGCGATTGCCTGAATACCGGCTGCGTCCCGTCAAAAGCGCTGATTCGCTCGGCAAAATGGCTGGCCCAGCACCGGCGCGCCGAAGAGTTCGGCATCAGACAGAGCAGCGCCGATTTCGATTTCGCCGATGTGATGGCGCGCGTGAAATCGGTCATCGAAAAGGTCGAACCGCACGATTCGATCGAACGCTATACTGAACTTGGCGTCGAGGTCGTGACCGGCGAGGCGAAAATCATCTCGCCTTGGGAAGTGCGGGTCGAAACGCCGGAAGGCGGTAAAACGCTGACGACGCGAGCGATCGTCATAGCCGCGGGCGCCCGACCTTTCGTGCCGCCGATACCCGGCATAGACAGCATCGAACCGCTGACGTCCGACAACTTGTGGAGCTTGCGGGAATTACCGAAACGCTTATTGGTACTCGGCGGCGGACCGATCGGCTGCGAATTGGCGCAATGCTTCGCCCGTCTCGGAAGCCGGGTGACGCTAGTGGAAATGGCGCCGCGCCTATTAGTCCGCGAAGATCCGGAAGCGTCGGAAGCGGTGATGGCAAGTTTTAGACAGGATGGCGTCGATTTGAGATTGGAACATACCGCGAAGGAATTTATCGTCGACAACGGCGAAAAAATCCTGATCGCCGAATACGACGGAAAAACGGTCCGCATTCCGTTCGATCAAGTGCTGGTCGCGATCGGACGGGCCGCGAATATCGAAGGCTACGGTGTCGAGGCACTGGGCATTGCCCTGTCGCCGCGCAAGACCATTGCGACCGACCCGTTCCAAGCTACCAACTATCCGAATATCTATGCGGTCGGCGACGTCGCGGGGCCTTATCAATTCACGCATACCGCCGCGCATCAGGCTTGGTATGCCGCCGTCAATGCCCTGTTCGGAACGTTCAAGAAATTCCGCACCGATTATTCGGTGATTCCGTGGTCAACCTTCACGGACCCCGAAGTCGCGCGGGTCGGCCTAAACGAGCAAGAAGCCGAGCAGCAAAACATTCCCTATGAAGTCGTGACTTACGGTATCGACGAACTGGACCGAGCGATCGCCGACGGCGAGGCGCATGGCTTCGTTAAAGTGCTGACCGAGCCCGGCAAGGACAAAATTCTGGGCGTGATGATAGTCGGCGAGCATGCGGGCGATTTGATCGCCGAATTCGTTTTGGCGATGAAACACGGCATCGGCCTGAACAAAATTCTCGGCACGATCCATATCTACCCGACCCTAGCCGAAGCCAACAAATACGCGGCCGGCGTTTGGAAGCGCGCGCATGCGCCGGAAAAACTGCTGCGCTGGCTGAGCTTTTATCATGCATGGCGTCGAAAATAGCGAATTTAATGGCTATATTGCGTTAATAGTTGGCGTTGCCCCGGCAGAGTTACCGGGGCCTAGAAGCCATGGATGGCGAGGAGATTTCACGTCCTTGTGGCCTGGATGCCGGCAATCCCTGCCGGGATGACGCTTTCGATGTCTTTTCAACTACCAACGCGAAAATAGCGAACTCAATCGGGATTCATTGCCATGACGATTCCTACTTTAAAAAGGAAAGCCGATGATTACGATATTGTTTGTTTCGGTGTGTTTTCTCGCGTATGCGAACGGGGCCAACGATAATTTCAAGGGCGTTGCTTCGCTTTACGGTAGCGGCACGGCAAGTTACCGGGCGGCGTTGCTTTGGGCCACAATTACCACGTTATTGGGCTCGTTCTGCGCGCTCTATTTGGCAAAGCACTTGATCATCAAATTTTCCGGCAAAGGTCTCGTCGATGATGCATTGGTCCAGTCGGTGCCTTTTATCACGGCGGTGGCCTCCGGAGCCGGAGCGACGGTTATTTTGGCCACGCGTATCGGCTTTCCGATATCGACGACTCATGCCTTGCTGGGGGCGATGGCAGGCAGCGGTTGGCTTGCGGCTGGAAACAACATGAACCTGGCTGCGCTAGTAGAAAATTTCGTTTTGCCGCTGTTGTTGAGTCCGTTGTTGGCGGTATTGCTGGCGATTATGGCTTATTCGTTATTTCTACGAGCCGGCCGGCAAATCGACACCGCTAACGATGTTTGTTTGTGCGTCGAAGAGCGCGCCTCATTCGTTCCTGTCGAAGCCATTGCCGTGGAGCTTAAAAGACCTGGTTTAGACCTGATTATGGCTCGGAAGACGGACTGCGCGGAATCGGCGCATACTCATTTGTTCGGGTTCAATCTTGAGAGGCTATTCGACAGGTTGCACATTTTGAGTGCAGGTACGGTCTGCTTCGCGCGAGGATTGAACGATACGCCGAAAATAGCCGCCTTGTTGTTGCTTGCTCCCGGGTTGTCGATAGCAATGATCATTTTGCTGGTATCGCTGATGATGGCAGTTGGCGGCCTGCTCAATGCGAGGAATGTTGCCGAGACCATGAGCCATAAAATCACCGAAATCGATCATCGGCAAGGTTTTGCGGCGAACACGACAACGGCATTGATGGTTATTATCGCCAGCCAACTCGGTATGCCGGTATCCACGACACATGTGACGGTCGGTGCGTTATTCGGAATCGGAGTATCGAGCGGCAAGGCGCGCTGGAACACGATTGCCGCCATCGTGTCATCTTGGATGATCACGCTGCCTTGTGCCGCATTCGTTTCGGCAGCGGCTTATCTTATGATTTCACGTCTCGGCTAAAGGTATTCGTGAATTCAACTCATGAAATCACGGGGAGTTTTAAATGATGCATCAATTGTCAAAGCCGGAGCAATGGCTTGACTTGTATGGCGATATTCTTTACCGATACGGCTATGCGCGGCTCCGCAATCCGGATGCTGCCGAAGACTTGGTCCAGGAAACATTGCTGGCTGCCCTCAGGGCAAGAGATCGTTACGCCGGACAGGCTTCCGAGCAAACTTGGCTGATCGGAATTTTAAAACACAAAATCATCGATCATTTTCGCAAAATTTCTAAAGAGTCGAGTCAGGACTATGACAACGGTGCGGCAATCGAAGGGGAGGACGAATTTTTCGACGAAAAGGGTAATTGGCAACACGATGTTTCGTCCTGGTCCAAACCGGATAAATCGCTCGAGCAATCGCAATTTTTCGACGTTTTGCAACGCTGTATCGAGCGTTTGCCGCCTAAATCGGCGCAGTTGTTCGTACTGCGTGAGATCGACGGGGTCGACGCCGAAGAAATTTGCGTAGCGATGTCGATTACCTCGAATAACTTTTGGGTGATGATGTCTCGGACCAGAGTGCGGCTGCGCCACTGTCTGGACTTGAATTGGTTTAATGCGTAAAGGCTGGGATTATGTTGACGTGTAAAGAAGCCAGTGTTCTGGCAACAAAAGCGATGGACGGCAAATTGACTTTTCGGGAAGGGGTCGGTTTACGGCTTCATGTCGCGATGTGCGGCTTGTGTCGGCGCTATGTTCGGGATATGAAAAGATTACGTGAAACGGTACGAAGCGCAAGCCAGATTGAGTTTAAGTTGCTGCCCGAATCGGTAACACTTTCCCGAAGCTCGCGCGAACGAATCAAACAAGCGTTGAATAATGCATTACGGCATAGAGATTAAATTCGTTCGACCCGACTTAACCAATGGTAATTATTCAGCGAATGAGGTCGGTTTGGCGTCGGCATTGATTTCTAATTAATACCCGGTACCTTGTTATGCATAACTTATGCTGAATAATTAAAATAAACGCAGTGTATAAGGTTTATGTTATTGAACTAGAAAGATTAAAAATTTCAGTGCATTTAGCCGGATTTGATGGAGTTCATTCCGTTCTCTTAAAACAGAGTCGCCAAAAAATTAATTCGAGTGTAAGGTTTATCCCGGTTTTTTTACAGATTGATAAACGCCATTCTTGGCGATCGGATTCCGTCGTTAAGCTTACATGAATGCATTCACCCGGCACTTAAGGATTTCGTGATAAATAACGTCCTGGAACTACGAGCTTTGTTGAGGGTTCGGTAACTCGCTTGACAGGACGCCGTGAATACGTCCGTGTAGGCTTGACGGCGGCTTTCCCTGCCGCCGACACCTGCCAATCGAGTTACCGAACCCTCTGTAAAATAGGGAAGTTATTTACGGTTAAATCCTAAATTCCATAGTCCATTGGCGATGCCTAACTATCTTGGATAATTTAGGTGCCGGGTTTACAGCATTTTGTTTGGCGAGCAACCGCACCCTAAACAAACTTAAGCAATATCATCCCGGAGAAATGAAATGTAATGAAATTTTCTTCATGATCTCGTTAGGATTAAAAAAGGACCGTGACAGACTCAAGTATTTGTCACGAACACACAAAAACGCTAACACTCGAAACCGCCATGAACGAAACCGCGATAACCGATTCGATAAAAAACTATTACGGCAAAGTGCTCAATTCGAGCCAGGATTTGAAAACCAGTGCTTGTTGCACGGCCGATGCTTTTCCAAAGCATTTGCGATCTTTACTCAAGGATGTCCATCCCGAAGTCGTCGAGCGATTTTACGGCTGCGGTTCGCCGCTGCCGCCGGCGCTAGAAGGCCGCACGGTCTTGGATTTGGGATGCGGGACCGGGCGCGACTGTTATTTGTTGTCCCGTTTGGTCGGCGAAAACGGGCAGGTTATCGGCGTCGATATGACCGATGAACAGCTCGGTATCGCGCGAACATATCGTGATTGGCATGCCGAACGTTACGGTTATGCACGTTCGAATGTCGAATTCAGACAGGGTTATATCGAGGATTTGGCCTCGCTCGGTATCGCCGATAATTCGATCGACGTGGTCGTGTCGAATTGCGTCGTCAACTTGTCGCCGGACAAGAGGCGCGTGCTGTCGGAAATTTTCCGCGTACTCAAACCCGGCGGCGAATTGTATTTTTCCGATGTTTATGCCGACCGGCGCATCCCCGAACAACTCAAGTTGGAACCGGTATTGCTCGGCGAGTGTCTGGCCGGGGCGTTTTATTGGGAGGATTTTCGCCGCGCCTTGCAGGATCTGGGATGTCCCGATGTGCGAATCGTCAGCGAAAGCCCGATCGACATCGATGATGACGAGGTGCATGCCAAAATCGGCATGATCGGTTTTCGTTCGGTCACGATACGGGCATTCAAACTGCGGCTCGAAGACCGCTGCGAAGATTTCGGGCAAGTCGCGACTTACCGAGGCACGATCGCAGGCCATCCGCACTTTTTCGATCTTGACGATCATCACCATTTCGAAACCGGAAGGCCGTTGCGCGTGTGCGGCAACACTGCCGACATGCTCGACGGCAGCCGCTACGGCCGTCATTTCGAGCTCTTGGGCGACAAAAGCGTGCATTTCGGTCTGTTCGACTGCGCACCGCCGAACAGCAGTTCCAATCTAACTTCCGGCGCGGCGTGTTGCTGATGGCCGCACGCGGTGCGATTGCCTTATTCGTCAAAACTCCGGGGCTATCGCCGATCAAAACACGCTTGGCGGTCAAACTGGGAACCGACAGGGCAGAGCAATTTCATTGGCAGGCGGCTCGGTCAACGGTTGCCGTCATCAAGCAGGCGGAACAATCATGCGAGCTTCAAGGCTATTATGCCGTGGCCGAAGAAATCGCGGCGACGAACGGAATTTGGCGGGGCATGCCGTGTCTCTGGCAAGGCGAGGGCGGTTTGGGCGAGCGCATGCGTCATGTTTATGAGCATTTAATAGAAAATCATGATTTTGTTATGTTGGTAGGGGCCGATATTCCGCAAATGACCGTTACCGATTTGCAGCAAGCTTCAAGTTGGCTTGAGCACGAAGAGCAAGCTCGGTTTGCGTACGGGCCGAGTCTCGACGGCGGCTTTTGGCTGTTCGGCGGCAATTGTTCACTGCTGGGGCCTTGGTGGACCGATGTCGAATATAGCACCGCCGATACCGGCGCGCAGTTTTTCAATGCCGTCAAACAATGGGGCGAGGTGCAAACGCTACGAGTGCTGCAAGATGTTGACGAATCGTCCGATTTACTTGTCTTACATAAAGCACTGCAAGCACTGGCTTCGCCGGTACCGGAACAGGTTCAACTGATGCGTTTTTTGTATGGGTTGACGCCTGAGTTGACGACACTCGATGAGGGGCCTTATGTATAACAGCAAGCCGTTATTGCTCAAAAGCGAATTTCCCGCTTTGCGCAGAGCGCAGTTGACGACGCTGCAGATGAACCTGGGCTATCTCTGTAATCTGAGCTGCGTCCACTGTCATGTCAACGCGGGGCCGAAGCGTACCGAACTGATGACGCGCGAAGTCATGGCAAATGCGTTGAAATTCGCCGAAAAACAAAGCATACAGATCTTGGATCTGACCGGCGGTTCGCCGGAAATGAACCCGGATTTTCGCTGGCTGGTTGAGACTGCGAGGCGGCAAGGTCTGCACGTCATCGACCGCTGCAATCCGACCATTTTGGTCGAGCCGGGTTACGAATGGGCCGCCGAATTCCTGGCCGAACAGCAGGTCGAAATTATCGCGTCCTTGCCTTGCTATATCGGCGATAACGTCGATGCGCAGCGCGGCAAAGGAGTGTTTTCGTCCTCGATTGCCGCGCTCAAGCGACTCAATGAACTCGGTTACGGACGCCCGGACAGCGGCTTGGAGCTGAATTTGGTATTTAACCCTCAGGGCCCGGTGCTCCCGCCGCCGCAGCAAGCGCTAGAACAGCAATATCGCGACCATTTGGGCAGCGAATTCGGTATTGTATTCAACCGCTTATTGGCCATTACCAACATGCCGATACAACGTTTCGGTGCGGTACTGATGGCGGGCGGAAAGCATGAAACCGATAGCCGACAAGTCTTTGACGACTATCTGCGATTGCTCAAGGACGCCTATCGACCGGAAAACCTGAGCAAGGTCATGTGCAAAAGCTTGTTGAGCATCGATTGGCAAGGTTTCGTCTATGACTGCGATTTCAATCAAATGTTGGATTTGCCGCTGGGCGGCAAAAATCCGGTTCATATCGGCGATTTGTTGTCTGAAGACCTGGGTTCGGCGCCGATACAAGTGGCCGATCATTGTTTCGGCTGTACCGCGGGCCAAGGTTCGAGTTGCGGCGGTGCGCTCTAACCCAAGCTGTAAGGATTCAGTCATAAATAACTTCCCTATCTTATATAGGGCTTGATTGCTCAATTGACAGGTGTCGGCGGCAACAAACGCACATGAAATTTCGGCGGTCACGCGCGGCCGGTGAGCGCTTTCTTCTTGAAGATCTGAACAGCGTATAAGATAGTCCGTACGATCCAGTGTGACGATGTTAGAATGACGACCCGGTTTGAAGGCCTACCGCTAGCGGCAGGCTGTGCCCATCGTGGTTGAAAAAGCCGGTTCATTTTTGACAGTCCGTTAAAAAACCGGCAATTCGGTGAGATAGCATTTTTTGTGCGTGCCGGAAATAGTGAACGGCATTCGACCGACATCGAGCGATTAAGAAAAATAACGATCTAATGGATAGTATTAAAACCAGCGACAGCACGACCCTTTCCAACTTCATCTGGAAAATAGTCGATGACCTGGGGTCCACTTTAATCCATCCGACGATCGTTTCTCAGAAAGTGGAGTTCATCATCGATCATTTCACCCGGAATATTGCGGGGCTTTTGAACGGCGAGGCAAAAGCCATGGTGGTCACCGGCGGGCGAGCGCAGGCGGTCAAATATAAATTGGCTTTCGATCGATACATCAAACAACACAATCTCCAGCATATCAAAGCCTTGGTCGCATTCTCCGGCAAGGTGGAAAGCCAATCGTTCGGCAAAGACGACGAGAAGGATTTCCTCGGTATCGATATCGAAAAAGAATACACCGAATACAATCTCAATCCCGATGCCACGGGAGACTTGCGTCAGGAATTCGAGCCTTCCGAATATCGGGTGATGATCGTCGCCAATAAATATCAGACCGGTTTTAATCAGCCGAAGCTGGTGGTTATGTATTTGGGTAAGAAAGTCAGCGGCGTCGAAGCGGTGCAAACGCTGAATCGCCTCAACTGGACCTATCCGGGCAAGGACGTGACTTATATCATCGATTTCGTCAACGACCCGTAAACCATTCTGGACGCCTTCAAGCAATACGACGACGGCGCGGAATTGGAGTCCGTTCAAGATTGCAATGTCGTCTATGACGCGAAGGCGCTATTGGACAATGCGGGCATTTACCAATTCGAAGACCTTGAAGTTTTCAAAAAGGCCAGAGGCAAAGCGGTTCCGGGCAGGGAAACGGACGAAAGCCTGCATAAAAAGCTCTATAGCGCGACCCAGCGGCCCACGGACGTCTTCAACAGCAAATTGAAAATATTGTCGGACGCCATCGAAAAATGGGATGCCGCGATCGACAAGGCGGTAGCGGAAGGCGATAAAAAAGCGCGGGAATACGCGGAATCTCAGCGCAGCGAATTCGCCATAGAGCGGGAAGGCTTGATGCGTTTCAAAACCGATCTGGGGCGCTTGGTGCGAATCTACAACTACATTGTCGACGATGCGGAACTGGAAAATTTCGCCGCGTTCGCGAAGATTTACAGTAAACGCCTGGCGGGCATCGCCCCCGAACAGATCGATCTGACCGGGCTGGTCCTGGCAAACTATCAAATCCGTGCCGAACAAAAAGTCGAT
Organism: Methylotuvimicrobium sp.; assembly: GCF_050611805.1. Taxonomy (NCBI): domain Bacteria; kingdom Pseudomonadati; phylum Pseudomonadota; class Gammaproteobacteria; order Methylococcales; family Methylococcaceae; genus Methylotuvimicrobium; species Methylotuvimicrobium sp. The sequence continues at coordinate 117,151 of NZ_JBNGHF010000003.1, read as the reverse complement.
GAGGAAGGCGAAAAATATCTGCTAAAACCGATCAAGCCGAATGAAGCGGGGCCGAGCGACAGGGAAAAAGAGTTTATCAGTCAAATCATTGCTCGGATGAATGAGTTGTTCGGCGATATTTCCGGCGATGTGGGGCAACGGCACTTTACCTCCCAGATTGTCGATATTGCGATGAGAAATAATCGCGTGACGGAGCAGGTGGAAAACAACACCAAAGAGCAGGCATTGCAAGGCGATTTGCCTCGGGTTGTTCGGGCGGCAACGGTTGACGCGATGAAATCGCATAATGATTTGGCCAGGGTGCTGTTGAAAGATAAGCAAACCATGGGCGCATTTTTCGATATCGTTTACGACATCATGAAGCGTGGAGACGCCAAGGATCTGATTGATCGGCCTTGATTTGCAGGCGCTATTTTTTCTTTAACCCCAATTATTTTTTCCATTCATTGTCATGCCCCGGAGATTGCCATGGAAACCAAACCGCCTTCACCGCCATCTAACGAAGAAGCAACCCGAGAAAAGATGCAAATAGTTCTTTAGTTTTTTGGAAATGCGGATACGGCGGCATGACAACTACAAGCCTTCATCGAGCCATTGCCGCACCAGTTCGGGCAATTTAACCGCGGCCTTATCCTTGAACCAGGTGACGCCTTTCGGCACCGCTTCCAGTTCCGGCGCGATGACGATAACTGGGGTGTCCGGTCTGACATATTCGACTAAAGAGGCCGCAGGATAGACGGCCAGCGACGTGCCGACGACCAGCAGCAGATCGGCCTTTTCGGTGATCTTCGCGGCCTTCTCGAATTCCGGGACATCCTCGTAAAACCAGACGACGTGAGGCCTCAATTGGCTGCCCTTGGCGCACTCGTCGCCGAGCTCGATGTCCCTGCCTTCGAGGTCATAGATTAGCTTGGGATCGACCGTGCTCCGGGCTTTCATTATTTCGCCGTGCAGATGCAGCACATCAGTCGAACCGGCCCGTTCGTGCAGATCGTCGATGTTCTGCGTGATGATGCTGACTCTGAACCGCTTCGCCAAATTCGCTAGCGCATAATGAGCGGCATTGGGTTCGGCGTGCCGGACCTGGTGCCGCCTTTCGTTATAAAATTTCAGGACCTTGCCCGGATCGACGCGCCAGGCCCAAGGCGTTGCGACTTCTTCGACAGAATGCTGCTCCCATAGACCGCCGGTGTCGCGAAAGGTGCTCAAACCGCTTTCTGCGCTGATTCCGGCTCCGGTTAAAACCACGATATGTTTGTCTTTCGATTTTGGATTCATTGATTTCAAATGTCTTAGAATAAAGAGGTATTAACGAGCCGTTGCCGTTGAAACGAAAGCGTACAATGTTTTCGCCCAAGGGGCGTCAATACTGCTAGAATCGACACAGCTAGCATAGTCATAAACCAAGGAGTCAGCGATGAAAAGTCATAATGAACAATTAGCCCAAAAAGTCGTCGAGGCATTCAAGCAACATATCTCCGCCGAGGCGCGTGCGCATATCACAGAAATGGAATACCAGGAACTTTCCCAAATCGTACAAGAAGCCCTTTCTCTGGAAATGGCCGAAGCTGTCGAAATGGTCGACGAACTGGAAAGACGCTTGAAACAAAGAGCCGAGCGCAGGGAGTTGGAATTATAAAGAGAGCATGATGGTTAAAAGCTTCCCAAACGGGGTTTGGGAAGCGGCGGGTGGAGTCTGAATGACGAAAATAGATGAATAAGTAGTTGATGATCCATCCGTTTCGATGTCGGTATCCAAAAATTTCAGATCACCGGAGTTATCCGAATCTGTTTATCTTTAAAATAATCATGTTATCCCGTTTAGCGTAAAAGGCTTTCTGAAAGATATGACTCAAAAAATAGAATTAGTGCATAAGATATGCAGATCCAGATAATCAATTGTTCCCGGCGGCTTCGCCGCCGGGAATCGCGGCGCTCACTTCGTTCGGCCTTGTCCCGTCGCCTTGCGCCGGAACAAGGCACTTCACCAGACTGCGCAGCAGTCAAGCTTACAGCTTGCCGCCCACTCCGCTGGTGAGCGCCGCGATTATGAGCTCACACGGAATACACAATGAGGTATCCTGACGACATTGATTTTTTCTATTTCCTTGAGAATCACGGGTGGAGCACCTGTTTAATATTTGTTGAGGGGAAGGTCTATGAAATGGGGCCTACACACATTTTCGAAAACCCAATTGAAGTACTTCTCAACAGCATGATTGAGTTACTAGAAGGAGCTAACGAAACTGAATTTATGTGGCACGATGAGCCCGGAGAGTACAAGTGGTCCATCAAGCGTAATCAAGAGCAACAGCATAAGATACTGGTTTCAATCACCGAATGTACACAAGTCAATACGTTTGAAAAACCAAAATTGGAAACACTCAATTTTGAGGTTAAATTGAAGTTATTATCCATTTGCATATTACGGCAAATGGAAAAAATCAGGGATTTAATGTCCGAAAAAAGCTTTAAGGAGCACCGTGAAGGCGAGTTTCCTTACAATACGTTCAAAGAATATAAATTGGCGCATGAGCGAACCTACTCATAACAAGCGCATGTTGTCGGACTGGTTTTCCGCTGCGCTCCAAACCAGCCGCAAATGCGGGCGTTATGCAAAGCGTCCGTATTGACGTACGTTTTATAAGGCGTACACTAGTGACATTTTGAATACGCCAGAGGTGCGTCATGACCGGAATCACAGCAACTGAGGCGCGCAGCAACCTTTATCGGTTGATTGATGAAGCTGCCGAATCTCACCAGCCGATTGTCATCATGGGTAAGCGGAATAAAGCTGTCTTGGTGTCCGAAGAAGACTGGTCTGCAATTCAGGAAACTCTTTACCTGCTTTCTGTACCGGGTATGCGGGAGTCTATTCGTGAGGGGATGGGTGCCTCTGTCGATGAGTGCGATGGGGAACTGGACTGGTGACATGGAAGTTGGTTTTCACCAAGCAAGCCCAGAAAGATGCAAAAAAGTTGGCATCCAGGGGGCTGAAGCCAAAAGCCCAGGAATTGCTGGCACTGATCGCAGAAGACCCGTATCGGAAGCCGCCTCCGTTTGAGAGGCTCATTGGTGATCTTGCGGGGGCCCATTCACGGCGGATCAATATTCAACACCGCCTGGTGTACCAGGTACTTGAAGACGAACGGGTGGTTAAAGTTCTCCGGCTTTGGAGCCACTACGAATAATGAATAACCAGCCGCTGTTACCGGACAATTTTTTCAGCGCTTCGCGGCTCCGAAGTTGCCGCAAAGCTTTGCGTTATTCGCCCAAAGCAGAAATCAGATCTGAAATAAAGAAACAGAATCATTCGGCATGCCCACCGGCAAAAAAATTCACCAAACTCTGAACAAGCTCCACCATGAACCGGTAATCCAGCGTCTCCATCGTATCTGAACTTCGGTGATAGTTCGGATTGCGGTAAAAGGCGGTATCGGTGATCATGACGGCCCGGTAGCCTTCGTCATAAAAAGAGGCGTGATCGCTCAAGCGTACCGCCGGCATGAGCCAGCCGCTGAGAGGCACGGTGAGCTTGATGGCCGGCAGGTTCGGGTTCTGTTGGAAAGACTGGTGCAATGTGCGAGTCAACGGCAGAAAGTTGAGGTTGCCTACGATGCCGATAAAATTACCTTGTTCGGGTAGGCTTTAGGTGCTTCGAAACGACGTACACGTAACGGCGCGATCGACCTCCCTACCTTTCATTTGCCGGGGCGATTGCCATGCCTTTATGAACGTTAGTTTGATATCGGTTACAGCAAGTAATTAATCAGGATAGACAGAGTATCGACGCCGTATACAGCCGGGTCAATTCTGAAAGATCAAGCCGGTTTTCGAGGGGCTGAGTTTTTCTGCTTTTCAACGGTCATTTCCCGCATCCTGAATTTCTGCAGCTTGCCGGTCACGGTCATCGGAAACGATTCGACGAATTCGATCAGTTTCGGGATCTTGAAATGCGCGAGTTTGTCGCGACAAAATTCGCGAATCTCGTTAGCGCTGCATTCGGTATCGGCATGAAGCCGAATCCAGGCAACGACCTCTTCTCCGTAGAATTCGTCCGGTATGCCGAACACGGCCACCGCGGCGACTTTCGGATGGGTAAAGATGAAGTCCTCGATTTCGCGCGGGTAGATGTTTTCGCCGCCGCGGATGATCATTTCCTTTAAGCGTCCGGTGATACGGACATAGCCGTCGGCATCCATGCTGCCGAGGTCGCCCGAATGCAGCCAACCGTTAGCGTTGATCGCTTCGGCGGTCGCTTTCGAGTCGTTCGCATAGCCGAGCATGATATGGTAGCCGCGAAAACAGACTTCGCCGATCTGTTCCAGTGGAACCGTTTGCTCGCCGGCAATATCGATGATCTTGACCTCCTGATGCGGCAGGTTTTTCCCGACCGTTTTAGTGCGCCTTTCCAGACTGTCGTCGCGTGAGGTCAGATGCGTGATTGGGGAGGCTTCGGTTTCGCCGTAACCGATCAGTATCTCGGGGCAATGCATGTCGTGCATGACGCGTTGCATCAACGAAGGCGGGCAGGGCGCGCCGGCCATGATGCCGGTGCGGAGCGAGTCGAGTCGGAAATGCCCGAAGTCGGGATGTTCGAGCATCGCGATGAACATCGTCGGAACGCCATGAACCGCAGTGCACCGTTCTTGTTCGATCGCGCTCAGGACTTGTCCAGCGTCGAAATGTTCGCAGGCGATCACGGCGGCCGCGCCGACCGACAGGCACAGCAGATTCGCGAGCACCATGCCGAAACAGTGGTAAAACGGCACCGGTATGCACAGCCGGTCGCGCTCGCTGAAATGCATGGCCTGCGCCGAAAACCAGGCGTTGTTCAGGATGTTGTGGTGGCTGAGCAAGACCGGTTTCGGAAATCCGGTCGTTCCCGACGTGTATTGAATGTTGATCGGGTCGTCGCGGTCGAGTGCGGCGGTGATCAGTTCGAGATCTTCGACGTCTTGCCCTATCTCGATGACTTCCTGCCAGGTCGTGAAACCGCTGCCGGGGCGTTCGGTTTGCATCGGATGTGTTGGGTCGTAAATGACGATGCGGCGCAGCACCGGCAGTTTCGTGGGATTGAAGCGGTCGGCGGTGTCGGTTTCGAGCGCGGGCAGCAGTTGCGCCAGCATGCCGACATAATCGCTCGATTTGAAGGCCGGCATCGTGAACAGACATTGCAACTGCGAGTTTTGCAGCACATAGTCGAGTTCGTGCAGACGGTAGGCCGGATTGATGTTGACCAGGATCGCGCCGATCCGGGCCGTGGCCATCTGCAATATCAGCCATTCAAGATTATTGGTCGACCAAATACCGACCCTCGATCCTTTGCCGAAGCCGAGACCGATCAGGCCGCGCGCCAGTTCGTCGATTTGCTCGGACAATTCGGCGTAGTTCAGGCGCCGATCTTGTGGGATCGACACGACCGCTTCACGATCCGGGAAACGGGCGGCGATTTCGGCGAAATAGTCGGGTATCGTATGCCCGAGCAACGGACTTTCGCCGCCCCGATGAAAATAGCTTAACTTAGAGTGCATTCGTTCGATTCCGCATCATCCGCTCGTCAAGGAGTACAAAAACTTCAGTTTTTGCCTAAACCACATCGGCCCAATAATCGTCGATCCGCTGTTGGATTTCGGCGAGCATCGCTTCGTTTCGGACCGGTTCGAACAGATGCGCGAACCGTCCCTGGACTTTCAGATAATCTTCGACCGGCAAGCGCTCCTTCGGTATTTTGGTATGCGAGACGCGGCCGTCTTGGTATTCCTTGAGCGGCCAGACGCCGGTCTTGACCGCCAGTCTGCCGATTTCGGTGCTTTCCTTCGGGTCGAAATCCCAGCCGGTCGGACACGGCGACAGCGCGATAATCAGTCTTGGACCTTTCAATTGAGTCGCCTTCTCGATTTTTCGCGCGAGATCCAGCGGTTCCGCGCCGATCACGGTCGCGACATAGGCCGGTTTGTTCGCGGCCCACAATGCAAACAAATCCTTTTTATAGCCCGGATAGCCTCTAGGGCCCTTGCTAGTCGAGGTCTTCGCGCCGTGCGGCGTGCCGGCCGAGAATTGCTGGCCGGTATTGCCGTAGCCTTCGTTGTCGTAGCAGATATAGAGAAAATCGAGGCCTCGGTCGATCGCGCCCGACGTCGCCGAAACACCCATGCCGTAGGCCGAACCGTCGCCGCTCAGCACGACCGTCGTGAGGTCTTCTTCGGGCGGTATGTGTTTCTGTTCCAGCAGAATGTCGAGTGCGTCGCGAATGCCTTGAGCACCGGCCGGAGCGGAGCCCATCGCGGTATAGAGCCAGGAACCGCGAAATGGCGTAAACGGGTAGATCGAGAGCAGCGTCATGCAACCGGCTGCATTGACGAAGACGGTCTTGTTGCCGAGGATGTCGTAGATTTGATGCAGCGCCTGCAGTCCGCCGCAACCGGCGCACATCGGTGTACCTGCGCCCAGCCAATGTGTCGAAGGCAGGTCTTTCATTCGTGCGAATCGAGTGTCGGTCATGGCTGATTCTCCTTCAACTGCTGTCTTTCGACTTGGGCTATCGCTCTGAGATTTTTCAATTCCTTGAACTCACGGGCCGTATATAAAAGCCTGGGAGGCGGCGTTTCTCCGGTTTCGGACGCGTTGATCAGGGTTTGGGCGATTTCGAAGAATTCTTCCTGAGAAATATCGCGGCCGCCGAGACCGCCGATGAAGCTCGCGAGAATAGGCGGAGCTTGGCCTGTACCGTACAATACAGAAGCAATTTCGGCATGCAATATGCCGCCTTTGCCGATCGACAGATTTTGATCGATGACCGCGAGCGCTTTTTTTTCGGAGACCGCGGCCGCGATCGCTGCACTGGGAAACGGCCGGATCAGGCGAGGGCGGAGCAGGCCGATTTTGATGCCGGCCTCGCGAAGCCTGAGTACGGCGTCTTTGGCCTTGGTCGCGAAACAGCCCATCATCACGAACAGATAATCGGCGTCGTCGCATTCGAAGCATTCCAACAGACCGTGAAAACGGCCGAAACGTGCGTTGAACTCGTCGGCGATTTCGGGATAGACGTTTAGCGCCTCGAGCATCGCCAGATGGGTTTCGTATCGGAAATAAGAATAGGGCGAGCCGCCCAATACCGCGACTGCCTGGCTTTCCGGCATGCTGGCGCGGAACTTGATTTGTCCGGGGTCGAATTCGCCGACGAATTCCCGGGCCTCGCTTTGATCCGGAATTTCGACCGGTTCCCGCGTGAAAGACAAGTAGAAACCGTCCAGATTGACGATGATCGGCAGGCGGATGCTTTGGTGTTCGGCCAATCGGTAAGCGATTAACATGGTATCGAGCACTTCCTGGCAGTTGGCGCAATGGATCTGTAGAAAACCGCTGTCGCGTGCGGCCAGCACGTCGTTGTGATCGGGCTCGAGCGTGATCGGGCTGCTCAGGCCGCGCGACACGTTGACCAGCACGAACGGCGCGCGCCAACCGGTCACCGTGTAGATCATTTCCATCGCATGCAACAGGCCCTGGCTCGAAGTCGCTGTAAACACGCGGACGCCGGTCGCGGCGGCGGCTCCGGCCGCCGTGATCATCGAATGTTCGGATTCGAGTACGGTCATTCTGCCTTGAAGTTCGCCGCTCTCGAACCATCCGGACAGCGTCTCGATGATCTCGGTCTGCGGCGTGATTGGGAAGGCCGGGACGTAATCGATACCGGCCAGACGCGCGCCCCAAGCGGCGGCGGCATTGCCGGTCAACAGTTTTCGGTTCATCGTTGTTCTCCTTGCCGTTCGAGCCGTTGGGCTTCGGATTCCGGAATCGCTACGATCGCATGCGATGGGCATTGCGCAACGCAGATCATGCAGCCTTTGCAATGCTCGTAGTCGATGACCGGGAACCCTTCTTCATTGACCGAGATCGCGCTGTCGGGACAAAAACTGCTGCACACCCACCAGCAGCGATGGCAATCCTCGTAATGAACAACCGGCCGTTGCGTGCGCCATAAGCCGGTTCTGACCTGCACGCTGGTTTGTGCGCCTTGTATCGTCGCTGAAGCCAGTTCGGAAGCCTCCAAGGGCAGGTTTATCCATTCGGGTTTCTGATAGTCGATCAATGCGATCGCTTCGCTCTGCCGGACGAGGCCTTGATGAGCGCTCATCGATTCGAAACCCTGCAATACGGTGTCGAGATTGGCTTTCAACAAGGCCGGGCCGAGTTTCCCGAGTTCGTCTTCGAGTGCCTCGATCAAATTTTCCTTACGGATCACTCCGGTCAATCGTGCCGACGCGCCGGCGCAAGCCGCGCTTACCGAGGCCGGATCGGCACCCTCTGACGGTTTGATCGTTAAAATTGGACTCTTAAGATTCAGCCGGCTGCGCCAGACCGCATCGTCTTCGTGGCTGGCGATCAGCAAGACCGTATCGGGTCGAATGCCCGCCAGCACACCGGCTGCGGGCACCGGTATCAAGCTGTCGTCGACGACGACGACTAGGTCAGGATGCGTGATGATGCCGCGGGCATTGATCGGCTTTCGATCGGCGCGCACATAGGCTGACATCGGCGCGCCTCGTCGTTCGGCGCCGTATCGCGGGGCGTCCTGAACTTCATAGCCTTCTAGGAAAAAGGCTGTCCCGAGCAGCCTGCCGGCCGTCTTGATACCCTGGCCGCCGCGCCCGTGAAATCGGATATTGAACATGGACGCCTCCCGGATAGACGCTAGATGAAATGAGGGGCCGATGAAAACAGCGACCAGCGTCTGAGCGACATCGCTTTGTTGATGCGCTCGGCCGCCATTTGTATCGCGGCCTCTCGCGGCAGAATGTTTTTCGCCCGAACGATGCTCAGCAACTTTTCGGTGTTGTGGCTGATTTTTTCTTCGATGGTCTCCGATGCCGACGCGGCGGTCGCGCCATGATATTCCATCGCGGCGCAGATTACGCCGCCGGCATTGGCGATGAAATCGGGAATGCAGAGCACGCCTTTTTCGAACAACATTTTTTCGGCACCATGCGTGATCGGTATGTTCGCGCCTTCGACGATCAGACGAGTCTTCAGGCGGTGAACATTGTTCTCGTTGATCACGTCGGGACGCGCCGCCGGAATCCAGATATCGCATTCGATATCGACGATCTCGTCGCGCTCCAGACGCTGTCCTTCGGGGTAGTCGGCCACGCTTTTGCCTGCTTCCTTGAGTTTGAATAGTGCGGCGATATCGAGACCTTGCGGATTGAATGTCGTGCCGCGGCTATCGTTCGCGGCAATGATTTTTGCACCGCGTTCGGCCAAGAACCGCGCGGCATGCTTGCCGACCGATCCGAAGCCCTGAATCACGACTTTCGCATTGGTCAGCGAAGAATTCAGGTAATGCAAAGCGGCTTCGGTCGCATGCAGCAAGCCCCAACCGGTCGCGCCGATCTCGTCGAGCGGAATTCCGCCGAGTTCCCTCGGAAGACCGACGGACCGGCCGATTTCGTCTCTGACCCAAGCCATGCATTCTTCATTCGTGCCCATGTCGGGGCCGAAAATATAGGACTCTTCGTTGCGCAGCGAAGCGGCGGCAGCGCGCATCAGTTGTTGTTTGCGCTCCTTCGGCATCTTCGGGTCGCCGTAGATGACCATTTTACCGCCGCCATGAGGCAGTCCGGCAGCGGCATTTTTGAAGGTCATCGCCCTGGCGAGCCGAAAGCATTCATCGACGCTGACGTCGGGCGCGATACGCACGCCGCCGATCGAAGGCCCCATCGCGACATTGTCGACGACCAGTATGCCTTTCAAGCCGACGGAAGGTTCGTAGAGATGGATGATCTTGGCGGGGCCGAATTCATCGGCATAATCGAAAAGATCCATGAGAAACTCCTTTTGTCGTTATTATTAGGCGATGACGATCGATTGATATCATCAATATGACATTTATAGCGCTTTTTGATTCAAATAACGAGTTAGGTCCATTTATCCTTGGTTTTTCTTATGCGATCCTGATTATGTATATGTATAAGCTTCAGCCTATTTGAAATCTGAAAAAGGTTTTGTGTCGCTATCGCGACGCTTATGTGGAGTCGGTTCGCGGATCGACATCTGCGATACTGCTGCGAAATCCAATCCCTGGGTTTCGCCCTGCAGGCCACCTAAAGCTGTTCAAAATCGCTACAGGCGATTTTGTCTTTGCTTGTCCAAAGAAAAGAATCCAAGTAACTAATTCGACTTTATCATATTTAAGTATTAGAAAATTATAGAGAATATAATGCATCCATTCTCATCAGAGTGATGAGAACAGGGCAACAGGATGATTTACAAACCACTCAACTAAGGAAACACTCAACGGGATTCAAAATGACAAAATACTCTTCTCGTTTTGCCAATACTTAGATTCGTTTATCGGAAAGTTTCAAGATTTATACCCATCGTAGATCAAAATTCGGCACCGGGGTGCTCGTCAAAGTACGTCGTGAAACGTCCATGCAGGCTTTGCCAGCTTAATGCTGGCAAAGCCTTTGCAGAACTTCCCGGCGCCTCCTTAGGCACTGCCGAAATTTGACGTACGAAAGGTATATTGCGTTCCGGAAATCATAATTTGTAGGAATGCAAGTATGTCAAAGGCAGAGCCGCTACCAAAGCCTAGCGCAAGCCATTCAAGTCCAAGAATGGGCCGTGCAAAAGCCGGAATCGGCTTGACAACGGCTGACGCTACGAGATACCTGTCGAGGATCACTGTCGATTGAGGCTCTACACCAACGGGTTCGGCTTTTTTGGGTGGCCGGCAGCGATACGGCTTATCAGTGGCATTTATTTGTCCGTCGGGAGCCCGATTCGCCGAACGAGATCAAATACAGCTAGAGCAATGCGCCGGCACAGACGGCGGCGTCTTCGTAGTGCATCAACAGATGCAGCGATATTGGGGGGTATCACTAATCGGCTACTGGTAAGCCGCTCGGTACTCGATAGGGCACTGTATTGCGCATATCCAAACTAGCACTGTCGGTTAGTGCATTCAGGAAATCGAGTAAATAGACGATTTCCTGGTCGGTCAGGTTAACCGGCTGAAGTTCGATTCTGGCCTTTAACTCTGCTCGGCTGATTTCATCGCTGTGGATGACGCCGTCGATTTCATTCAAGTCGTCCCGAGGCGGTAGACGGGCTTGGCTGATATCGTAGTTATCCAGGCTTTGTTCAGGGTTAAGGTGATGTCTAATCATTCCTTCTAATGTGTCATACGCGCCATCATGACCCCAAGGTCCGGTAATGGCTACGTTTCGCAGGGTAGGGGTTCGGAAACGATATCTATCGTCATTGTTTCCGGTAACGCGTTCACGACCGAAGTCGTCGTAACCGAATAACCCGTCGCCTTTTCCCGGGCCAATTTGTGGAATTCCCAGAGCGTGAAATTGGTGATCGGTTTGTAGAGGGCCGCTGTGACAAGACATGCAGTTGTCTTTGAAAATTTTATACCCCTTTTTTTCCGAAGAGGAGGGGCTGTATTCGCCTCTTAAGTATTGGTCATAACGGCTGTTGTCGGCACGAAATGCAGTCGCTTCGAAAGCACCGATAGCATTGGCGATATGGACAAAGGTTACATCCTGATCGGCGAGGCCAGGATAGGCTTGGTGAATTAAATCGCGATATTCGTCGATTGCCATCACCCGAGCCGTCAACAGTCTCCATACTTCCGTAAAGTTATCTGCAGTTGCGGCATCGCTCACAGGGTTTTCTCCGGCTTGCCCAGCCATCTCAGTGGTTGAAGTCACTGGAAACATGGCTTGAGCTGCAAGAGAATGATCCAAGCCTGGAGGTAAAGCGTCACCGGCCGGGGAGTCGAAGCCAGAGGGGTAATTAGGGTTTGCTGTTAAACGCCCGTCATGAAACATGGTGACGAATTCTTTTGCGCCCAGGTTGAATAAATGAGGTGCATTTCTTGGCACCCGCTCATGAATTGCGTCGATGCCGCTACCGGTATCTCGCGTGACTCCTAATCCTTTGCCTCCTTCGCCGACCGACAAAGCCAAACCGTCGCCTGTGCCAGCCATTGGGTGGTGGCAAGAAGCGCATGAGATATTGAGATTTCCGGATAATATTTTGTCATAGAAGAGGAATTGTCCTAGTTTGATTTTTTCCGAACTGGAATTGTGAAAATCCATGTCGGTCAGGGCATTTTGGTTAGCGTATGTTGTCGGAGCAAACATTGCGCCGAGTAATCCTATTTTGATTATTTTTTTCATTCTGGTCTTTGCTTGTTTAATTAACACAGTCTGAATAAAAGCAAGCAATATGCCAGGAGTAATTTTTAATCAAAAAAAATGAAAAAATCCCCTAAATTTTAGTCTTCTATTACGAATTGTCGGAATTATCTTACTTGGATGAGTGAATAATAGTGGCAATACAATTTAGGTTATATCACTCAATAGATTGGGTTGAGCAGCAGCGTTTAGGTTAAATAACATAGTTGATAATGAAATTCGGGTAAATATTCAGTTACCCTCTTGAAAAAGACGAATACATTGAGGCAGATGGTAGGGCGCCAACAGTAGGCGTTTTAGGCGATGCAAGGCCGTAAAATGCTCCTCGGCTCTCCTGCATTGCCCTAATACACGCCATCCGTGGCGTAATGTATTTTCTGTATTCGTGGCATCCTTAAAACCGCTCGTTCCCATGCTCTGCGTCACGGCCATTAAGTTAAGCCGTTCGTGGTGAGCCCTTCGGCTAAGCTCAGGAGAGCCCTGTCGAACCATGGGCGGCTTAACTTATCGACTCGGACTTTTCCATTCACCATTCGTCAAGCTCTCAAGAAACAGCTTTTTTGTATATGTAAAATCAATGGTTTGCGAATATATAAAAATACCCAAAATTACGTCAAACAGCGACTGTTTCCTGGTAACACCACGCGACCGAAGGGCGCTTAGTTTGCTCAGGGCGAACGGAAAAATTCTTAACTTAATGGCAGTGATGCTCTGCGTGGGAATGCCGCTTTAGACGCTCTGCGTCGACTGCGGAGGGCAATTGGATTAAAAAACTGTTGAGAATTGTATCGTTGCTCTTGTCGGTATTATCAACCTCTGGGGACGCAGAGCGTCCCGGGATGCATTCCCACGCAGAGCGTAGGAACGATGAAAAAAATCAATATATCTATCAATTTTCAGCCATAGCAAATTGTTTTATTTGGCTATTTCTTGGGGATACGTCAGCCTCAATCTCCCCTTTTTCTAAGGGGGAGGCAAAGTTCCAACTTGTTTTAAATGCAGGGGGTCTGAACAATTACATCGAAACGTAGACATGAATAATCGGTGGACGGGTCGAACCGCCGTTGTGCGAATTCTGTATGAATATCGGAGATTAAAAAATTTTTCATGTTGAAGTGCTTCTTTGCCAGTAGGCGCCCGTTACGTCAAGAGAGTGAACGGCCTGATTGTTATCTACAATCTAAAATTCGACCGGTATGTTAGTCGATGTAGATAATCGCTAAGTTCTGGTGTTATTGCAGCAAAGGTCTTTTGACTAAAATGATGATTCGTAGCTAACTGTTCAGTGAGCACACAAAGAAAATTAATTGAAGAAAGTTCCAGAAATTTAACGGAAGGTAATCAAGAAGTGGTGCCGAGGAGAGGACTTGAACCTCCACGCCCTTGCGAGCACTAGCACCTGAAGCTAGCGTGTCTACCAATTTCACCACCTCGGCAAAGGTGTGCTGTATCAGCGAAGTGAGCGCGCACTATACCGATTGCTTGATATACTGTCAATACTATCAACGTCTAAAATTGCTGAGGTCTGTCTGTTTACTGTCCATTAACCGCTTGATGCACACGTTGATTTTTGATTTGCATAGGGAATTGTTAAAATACGCGTATATCAGTTAAGCTATGGTCTTCATTCTAAAATTTAGGAAACGACGACATTGAAGTCTAAAGATAAAAAACCAAATTTTACTCCGACCCGTGACCCTTATGCAGAGCGCGAGGCGGCGAAATACGAGAACCCGATACCTAGTCGGGAGTTGATCCTTGATCTGCTCGCCCATGTCGGTAAACCCTTGTCGCGCGATCAAATTTCTCAGGAATTTCAACTCGAGTCGCCCGACCAGTTGGAGGCCTTGCGCAGACGGCTTCGTGCAATGGAGCGCGACGGACAATTATTATTCAATCGCCGCCAAAAATATTGCCGAGTTAACAGTAAGGATTTAATTGCCGGGCGCATCATCGGTCATGCCGATGGCTTTGGGTTTTTAAAGCCGGACGACGGCTCCGACGATTTATTTTTGTCTCCCCGTGAAATGCGTTCGGTTCTGCATAATGACAGGGCCGTCGCGCGAATCGCCGGTCTCGACCGGAAAGGACGCCGCGAAGGGGCTGTCGTCGAGGTGCTGGAACGCAATACCAAACAAGTGGTCGGCCGTTTTTTTACCGAAAAAGGTGTTAATTACGTCGTGCCGGATAATAAAAACCTAGCGCAAGACGTTTTGATACCGGGTGATGAAACCGGCAAGGCAAAAAAAGGCGATATCGTTGTCGCCGAAATCCTGGAGCAACCGAGTAAGACCAATCAACCCATCGGACGTGTTGCCGAGGTTTTGGGCAAGCATTTGGCTCCGGGCATGGAAATCGAGATGGCGATTCGCAGCCATGGTTTGCCGCATGTCTGGCCGGAAGAGGTTGAACAGGAAATTCAGGCATTCAGCGATGAAGTGCCGGAAGCGGCTAAGGAAGGTCGTGTCGATTTGCGTGATATTCCGCTGGTGACGATAGACGGCGAAGATGCGCGCGATTTCGACGATGCCGTGTATTGCCGTAAGACTGGAAAGGGCTGGAAGCTTTTTGTCGCGATTGCCGATGTGTCTCATTATGTCGCGATCAATAGCGCGTTGGATATTGAGGCCAAAAACCGCAGTACCTCGGTTTATTTTCCGGAACAAGTGATTCCGATGTTGCCGGAAATTCTTTCGAATGGACTCTGTTCGCTCAATCCTAATGTCGACCGCTTATGTATGGTCTGCGAGATGACGATCAATGCGGAAGGACAGATGACGCGTTCGCGTTTCTTCGAAGCTGTGATGCGTTCTCATGCACGCCTGACATATACCGAAGTCGCTAGCATGCTGGTAGATGGCAACAAGGCCTTAATTAAAAAATATAAGCCTTTAATGCCGCATTTACAAGAACTGTATGCGTTGTACAAAGCCATGCGTTTAAGCCGAGAAAAACGCGGCGCAATGGATTTCGATACTCAGGAAACGCGGATTATTTTCGGTTCCGAACGTAAAATTGAAAAGATCGTTCCGGTTGTGCGTAACGATGCACATAAGCTGATTGAAGAGTTTATGATTACCGCGAACATGGCGGCAGCTAAATTTCTCAATCGCCGAAAAATGCCCAAGTTATTGAGAATTCATGACGGGCCCGGACCGGAAAAATTATTGGCGCTTAAGACGTTTTTAGGTGAATTGGGTCTGAGCTTGGGTGGTGGTGATAAGCCGACGCCGCTCGACTACATGCATCTAGTCGATAGCATTAAGGGGCGCCCGGATGCTCATTTGATTCAAACGGTTTTGTTGCGTTCGATGTCGCAAGCGGTTTACAGTCCCGATTTGAAAGGCCATTTCGGCTTGGCGCTCGAAGCCTATGCTCACTTTACGTCGCCGATTCGACGTTATCCCGATTTGTTAGTGCATCGGGCCATCCGGCATTGTTTACAAGACAAAAAGCCGGAAAGTTATCATTACGGATTTCCCGACATGGTCACGCTTGGCGAGCATTGCTCGACGAACGAGCGTCGAGCCGATGATGCGACGCGCGATGTCGTTAGTTGGCTTAAGTGCGAATACATGATGGACAAGGTCGGCGAAGAGTTTCCGGGTATTATTTCGGCGGTGACGTCGTTCGGGTTCTTTGTCGAGCTTGCCGATATTTATGTCGAGGGCCTCGTGCATATCAGTAATCTTGCCCAAGATTATTTTCATTTCGATGCGGCCAGTCATCAGTTAATCGGCGAACGTACGGGTATTCGTTATCGTCTTGGCGATACTGTGCAAGTGCAAGTCGTACGCGTCAATCTTGACGACAAGAAAATCGATTTCGAACTCGTTAAGGTTACTGCCTTGGCAAAGCGCCCAAAAAAAAGACGGCGTAAAAAATGAGCCGAGTCAAAATCTACGGCATTCATTCAGTCCAAGCGGCACTCGATTATTCGCCTCAGCATATTCATCAGGCTTGGGTTGACTCGCACCGTCAGGACCGACTTTTAAGTCAATTGATCGAAGACTTGAAAAAGCTCGGTATTAACCCCGAAAAAGTCGACCGGAAAAAACTGGATCGCCTTGCCGACGGTAATAATCATCAAAGTATCGTGCTTGAAATCGAACTACCTTCGGCGCAATCGGAAGATGCATTGAAGCAGGCGGTTTCCAGTCTTACCGGCATGCCGTTGTTTTTGGTTTTAGATAATGTTCAGGACCCGCATAACCTCGGAGCATGCTTAAGGACGGCCGATGCCACCGGCGTGCATGGCGTGATTATCACGAAGGACAATGCGGTCGGTATTACGCCGACGGTTTGTAAGGTTGCGAGCGGTGCAGCGGAAACCGTGCCGGTCTATCAAGTCACGAATCTGTCCCGAACCTTGCGTTGGCTAAAAGATCAGGGGATTTGGATTTTCGGTGCAGCCGGCGAGGCCGAGCAAATGCTTTATCAGTGCGATTTTAAGTTGCCGATGGCCTTGGTGATCGGTTCCGAGGGTAAAGGTATGCGGCGTTTGACTCGTGAGCAATGCGATTGGTTGGTCAAATTACCGATGCAGGGCAGTGTCTCCAGTCTCAATTTGTCGGTCGCGACCGGCGCGATGCTGTATGAGATCGTTCGTCAAAGATCTATCCCATCATAGTTACAACTCTCTCTCTAAGGTAAGGGTTTTTCCGTTCACCCTGAGCCCTTCGACTGCGCTCAGGAGGGTCTTGTAGAAGGGGAAATTGAAAACCGGAGTTGATAAGTTAAGCCGCCCATGGATCGACAGGGCTCTCCTGAGCTTAGCCGAAGGGCTCACCACGAACGGCTTAACTTAATGTCTGTGTATCCATAGCTCCAGGAAGTTATTTATCGCGATATTCTATGTGTATTTGTAGGTTAACCGTTTTTAACGGTCAGGCTGATGGTTAGTTGGCGTGATATATTTTTTAAGAATATTGGGCCATAAGTCTGCCCAACAGCACATATGATCGAATCCGTCGATCGGCAGGTAAACGGCATTGGCTTGTCGCCGGCTAAAAGATTCGATGATCAAAGCGGGAACATTGTCGTCGTTTACGCCGGCTAGATGAATTTGTTTTATTTTGGCCGGCAAAGGTTGTGCGTCAATCGGGTTTAAAGATGCGTCGAGCGGCAAATAGCCATGATGCAGGCTCCAGGCTCTTGTGTTTAGGTTGGCTGCGACAGTAACAACGATGCTTGTGTTTTCAAAGTATGGTGCGAGCAGCGTGGCGAGCGTTCCTCCGCCGCTATAACCGATTAAAACAACGCTTGCTGTTTTTGAGTTTGTTAGCCATTTTCGCAAGGCGGTCGCCATGCTTTCGACGACTTCGGTCGAATAACGTTTCGACGTCCATAATGAATTGTGACACTTATCCGTCGAATGTAAGCCGTAGTAGCAAGGCCGGCCCAGTAATATTGCCGGTTCTTGATCCGCTGCCATTAAACGCAATATCAAAGGGTTTCTCGGTGTCGGGTCTTCGGCAATCCAGCGGTTCATTTCCCAAGGCGTGCCGTCGCCATCTAAATAAACATGGACTAACGGAATATTGTCGGATTGCGCCGCAGTTCGGTTCAAATAGGCTCGATGATGAAATGGATCGCCGCTTATTTCTATACTTGTAAGCCCTAAGCTCTTGGCGCTCGATTCAAAACGCTCTGAAGGTGTCGCGCAACCGCTAAGTTGTATGAGCAACAAGATTAAGCCGACTATTTCCGGCTTGAGTATTATTGTCGTTTTTAGGGCGTCCGGGTAGTCTGTTGAGAAGCGAAGTAAACCCATTCTTTCGGCTTAACGGTACTGTCGTTAAACACCGGGAACGAAAAAGAACGGGCTGCCCTCGTGGCCGGCATGTTGAAGCGGCGCGTATTGAGGTGCTTGAGTAAAGCCCACACGGGATGCCGAAGTTCGAACTTGTTTCGATACCGAACGGAAAATATCATAATCTTCGACTAAACCCCGATTGCTTTGTAGCGCATCGATAAAGGCTCGGGCAAATATTGAATGCTCACCGTCTCCTTCGTCGAGAACCGGAGCGACGCCTCCTGATGTCAAGACGGTTCGTGCTTTCCGTGTTGCCATGAATTTCAGCCATTTTTCACGTTTATCTTCAGGCATGCCGTCCGGTAGTCTAGCGATCGCCGTTCCGGTCATCGCGCCCGAGTAGCAAGAATCGGCTACAACTAGGATGTGTCGTGCGGCGATGATGTTTAGATAGCGGGTGATATCGTCGCTGGAAATCCAGTTTGCGGTATTGTCGATTTCGGCATCTGTAGGTAGCCAGTAAGCCGCCAGGCTGGTTTTGTCTCGTTCTCCGTGACCCGCATAATAAATCAATAAGTTATCATTTTCTTTCAAAGAATTGCGAATAGTATTCAGCGCCGTCATGATCTGGTGACGATTGGCATTTTGCAGCAACGTGGTTTTGAAGCCATAGCGTTGGCGCAAAATCGACTCGACCGCTTTGGCATCGTTGATCGCGGTTTTCAGTGTCGGTAGCTCCGTATAATCGTTATTGCCGATGATGAGCGCATGATAACGCCCGAAGTCTACATCATAAAATCGGCCGGGTTTTCTAGGTGTCGTTGGTCGGCTGTCTATGCTTGAAGTGTCGATTTCTTCTTGGGTTACGATGTTGAAATTCAGACTGGTTCTTTTGTCTCTTTTATCGATGGCGACGATTTTGATAGGTGTCGTCGCTTCTGTGGCAGTGATATTTATCTTAAAGAAACCCTGCGTATCGATGTTTTCAGGTTTATCATTGACCACTAATGTTTTAAGCCCTGCAGGCGCCTCGACTTTGCCGGTGATGGTTCTTGATGGGGCTATCGATCTTAACAATAAACTCGGAACGCCTCGAGTCAATACCATCGGCGGATCGATAATTTGAATTGTTGGAGCGGCAGAGGCTAACTGTATCAATTGACCGCTTTCCAATTTTGTTACGACTTTGCGTTGTTCGTTAATTCGGTTTTTTAAGGTATTGATTTCCTGTGCAACCGTTTGCAACGATTGTTTTTGCCGGTCCAAATTAGCCCTGATTTCCTTCGCTCTTAGTTGTTCTCTCGGCGAATCGCTTTGTTCGGCCGATGATGAGCCCACAGCTTCTAAGGATCGTTTGATTTCATTAGAGATCCTTATGTAATAACTTTCTTTTTCTTGAAGTAAGGTTTCGTTTTTTTGCAGTTCGCTACGAGCATTAGCGAGTGTTTTGGCGGATTGGTCGTCGATGATCGGTTTTTGCGGAGCGCTAGCGACGATTTTTTGTTCCTGGACTAAGGCGGCTTGAGTTCTATGCTTGATGGATTTCTGTTTGGTTTCCAGGGAGCGTTCTAATTTTGAAATTTGAGTTTGTCGCGCTTCGAATTCGGTTTGATCGGCTTTTAATTCCTGTTCCAGCGCTTTCAGTAGCGATTCGTTACGGGTGGATTTGTTTTTTTCCTGTTCGAGCTGTTGTTTTTTTTGCTCTAAGTTTCTTTGTATCGAGCGAAGATTGTCTTGCTGTTGTCTGAGTTGGCGTTGTGTGTCGGCTAGTTGGCTTCGTAATTGATCCGCCTCGAATTTACGTCGAGCGGCATCTTGCCGTAAAGCTTCCAATTCTTGTTCATGAGCGCTGGAAAACTGTGCCTCGACAACCGAAGCAAATTGCAAGTCGGTGTTTTCTAAGCCTGATGCCTTACGATACCAATTTAATGCAGTAGTCAGGTCTTTTTCAACGCCGAGACCTTTTTCATATAAATAACCGAGATTAATTTGCGCTCTCGAATGACCTGTTTCGGCGGCTTTTCGGTACCATTCGGCGGCTAGCCGAGGATCCGCTTGCGCGCCTAGTCCTTTTTCGTAGATTTCGCCGACGTTGATTTGCGCTTCGGGATCACCCTGTTGTGCAAGCGGTAGCCATATTTTTAAAGCGCTGGCTAAATTAGCTCGATCATAAGCGACATATTCGCCTCCGCGAATTTCGCATTCACCCGCAGTCGTTTTGATAGCGCGTCTTGCTGTTAAGTAGGTCATTTGCGTGCCGAGCTTTCTGACTTGTCCGGGTAGCAGGCAATCGACGACGAATAGCTTGTCGGTGTCTTGAGGTTTAAAGCCTTCTAAAGCTTTGAGGCCTTCTGGGCTGGTTGGGTCGGTTGTCTGGCAGCCGAGGGATAATATCAATGATGTCAATATCGCAACAAACAGAGTATTTTTGGTGCTGATCTGTTTATACTGTGTCGGTAGTTTTGGAATGTTGCCTGACATGTTTTCCGCCTTTGTTAAACAAAGTGATGAATGGTTCTATTGATTGCTTTTAATCGGCATTTTTTGTATTCAGTGTCACAGTATATTGATCGAAATTAATACTAACTTTATTAGTTTGATTGGGGAAGATCTTCACCGATGCTTTCCATTGTGCGGTATCGAGGTTGCGAAATGCCGCGAAGATAGCCAAATAACGAGCTTCAGGTTTGCTTTCTAAGCTTAAATTCCTGTTTGTATCAGGTTGAAGTTCCAGTTCCTTGCGAAAAATAATGTCTTGGCCCAACAGTGCTACGTCATTGTCGTAAATGGCGAAAAAATCGCTTGTATTGAATTTATCGATTGCCTCGAATTGGTATATTCTAACGACCAATGGCGATGCGCGGCCTTCAATATCGGGATTTAGAAGTTTGCCGGCTTTTAGTTTTAGCTCGAGTATCGTGGGGTCCGGTGTCGGTGCAATTACCTCCTCCTTGGTAGAGCATGCCGTAGTGTTGAGTAGTAACGCGCTTAATAATAAGATTCGCCATTGCGTGTTTAGGCGTGAGAGATCAATTCTATTGCTTTTATTCATGATTTTGTATTGATTATTCAAGCCTAGGTAGGCGCCATGCACTGATTAATTTTAAAGTCTAGCTGCAATTTTATAATTCGGTCAACTTTCGAGTTATTCATGAAGCGGTTCCGAGTTTTCGTAGTGTTCCCGGTGTTATATTTGTTTCATCTCAATTTTCGGCATTGGCACTAAGAGTAATGTCGGAATTTTTTACAGTTATCTAGCCAAACAAGTGGTGTGATCATTATAAGTAATAGGAAAATAATGGATATTATTTTATGGCTTTAAAATTGCTTTTCTTAATGTTATGCAAAACGAGAAACTGACATGAGTTGGCTATTAAGGCTATTTGCCGTAATTCTATTTTTTTCCTCGCCGTTATTTGCAGCCGAAGTTGCGGACGATCATCCTAGCGGAATTCGTAAAATGGCGATGGTTTACGAACACGGCCGCGGCGTGAAAAAAAATTATCGGAAAGCTTACGAATTGTATTGTAAGGCGGCATTAATGTCTGATGTCGAATCGGCTTACCATTTGGGTTTTATTTATTTCAATGGCCGAGGGGTGTCGAGAAATTTATCGATAGCGCTTTATTGGTTCAGGTTGGCGGCAAAAGCAGGAGATCCCTATGCCAGGCGCATGGTGATCAAATTTAAAGATATTAAACCGACGAAGGATTCCCGCTGTCGCCGCCCTGAGCCAGAATTAACGATAACGGCCGAGCAGCATGCAAATCCCAATCGCCAAATTGTCAAATCGTGGGTCGAAAAAATTGCTCCTAATTACGGTATCGATCCTGAGCTGGTTATGGCGGTTATTCAGGCCGAATCTGCCTTTAATCCTGGCGCGTTATCGAACAAAAATGCTCAAGGCTTGATGCAATTGATTCCGGCAACCGCCGAGAGATTCGGTGTCAAAGATACTTTTAATCCTATTCAGAACATCAAGGGCGGTACGGCTTATCTTCATTGGCTGATGCGCCATTTCAACGGCAATGTGGAATGGGTATTGGCGGCTTATAATGCGGGAGAGGGTGCCGTCGAACGCTATAAAGGTGTGCCTCCTTATCGAGAAACGCAAAATTACGTTAAAACGATACTTAAGAAATATCCTAATAAAACACATCCTATTCCGGGTGAGAATCCGCAACAAATGGATGCTTCATAAAATTTTTCATGTAATTAATTTTCACTATTCCCTTTTGATTCGCTGTTTCCCAAGCTCTGCTTGGGAAACGATTCCGCAAGCTCCGCTTGCCGTCACGGGAAGCAGAGCTTCCGGGGCTGCCTTCCCAAACCGAGCTTGGGAAGGAGCGAACCCGGTCAACGCCGCGCACTTTCATGAACTTCACTGGAATCCGCTGATTTTCATCCGTCTCGTGGCGCAATCATTCTATGCTGTTACCCAAGCTTCAGCTTGGGTAACCTATTCAGGAAGCTCTAGCTTCCCGAAAATCAAGAAAGATTGAACGAGCGAGTCGGGGTTGATTGCGAATGTGCCGAGGTTGTGTCGGTCTCAGAAAGCTCTTGCCCTGAGCCCTTCGGCTGCGGTCAGGAGAGCCTTGTCGAAGGGGGTGCTTCCGGGGGGCTTTCCCAAGCTGGAGCTCTCGCCGTTATACACAAGTATAAATATACCTAATTGCACAAAACGTAGCGACCGAGCGCTAGGTCATCCGAAAAAGCTATTGGTGTTTGAGCGTTAGCGGCTTCGATAGTCGCGACGTAGGCGTCTCTCCCACAGCGCTTGTAACCCTTTGTGGGAGCGATCCCCTGATCGCGATTTCGAGGCCGAGAGCGTTAAGCTACAATAAATGGTATCGAGGCCTCATTGGCTAAGATTGCAAAAGGGTAATTCATGACTTATGTATAACGATGAGAGCTGGAGCTTGGGAAAGAGCGTAATGTGGGTTGGCCGTTTTTAGCTTGAAGCGCATGGCTTACGAACCCCGTCCTGCTAGGGATATGCTGGTCTTTGGGCTTTAGCTGAAGAAACTTGCTAATCAGGACTTTTCATGTGATTTACTCTTGTAGGTATTGGCACAGGGGGCTGTCGATAATTCTAGACAGAGAATTTAACATGAAGATCATGAAGAATAAGAGGTAATACCTTATGAGATTCATAGTTAATCTGCTGAATTTAGGATAATCCAAAAATTATACAGTTTCCTTCTCGGCGAGCATCCGCCGGTCTCGTTCCGTCCTTCCACGAGCTTCACTTGAATCTGCAGCTTTTCATCCGTCTCGTGGCGCAATCATTCTTGAAACCGGTTAAAATAAGCCGTTTGTTAGCCTTTCATTCGAATTGGAATACGAATCGATAAGATTTGTTTGGTCGAAAAGGCGTTATAAAACCACTCCGGAAAACATGTGAATCAATCGAAAAAACAACAAGAGAAAACATTGCAGATGGCTGTTTTGATGACGCCGGATATGGCCAATTTTTCTGGTGTCGTGCATGGCGGTTCGTTATTAAAACTGCTCGATCAGGCCGCTTATGCTTGTGCGGCACGGTATAGTAAGAACTATGTTGTAACGGCATCGTTAGATCAAGTTTTTTTTAAGGAAAAAATTCAGGTTGGCGAGCTGGTGACTTTATCCGCACATGTCAATTATGTCGGGCGGTCTTCAATGGAAATCGGTATCAAAGTGGTTGCCGAGAATTTGCGCACGCAAGAAAAAAGACACACCAATTCGTCTTATTTTACGATGGTGGCGGTCGACGAGAATGGCAAACCGGTGCCTGTTCCGCCATTGACCATAGACAGCGAATTGGAACAGAAACTATACGATGCCGCGTTGATGCGCAAAAAAATGCGCCAGGAAATCATGGAAAAACATATGGCACTACATGTCGACTTACCAAAGGACGATCTTTAATTTATGGGTATTCAGGAAAACTTCGAACAACTTCCGTTAAAGGAATTTACCGAAAAGGCATATCTCGATTATTCGATGTATGTGATTTTGGACCGCGCCTTACCGCATATTGGAGATGGTCTCAAGCCGGTGCAGCGGCGCATTGTTTATGCAATGTCGGAGCTGGGACTGACTGCGGCGGCAAAATATAAAAAATCGGCACGTACGGTAGGTGACGTGCTCGGAAAATATCATCCGCATGGCGACTCGGCCTGTTATGAAGCGATGGTGTTGATGGCTCAGGATTTTTCCTATCGTTATCCGTTGATCGACGGTCAGGGGAACTGGGGGTCGCCGGACGATCCGAAATCGTTTGCCGCGATGCGCTATACCGAATCGCGTTTGACGCCTTACGCGCAAACCTTGCTAAGCGAATTGGGGCAGGGGACCGTCGATTGGACCGACAACTTCGACGGTACGATGAAGGAACCGATATTGTTGCCGGCGCGGTTACCGAATGTATTGTTGAACGGCACGATGGGTATCGCGGTAGGCATGGCGACCGATATTCCGCCGCATAATCTTAGAGAAGTAGCTGCGGCATGTGTGCAATTGCTCGATGATCCCGATACGCCGTTGGAAAGATTGTTCGACCATATCAAGGGTCCTGATTATCCAACTCACGCCGAGATCATTACACCCGTCGAAGAGTTACGAAAGATGTATGCATCCGGCAACGGTTCGGTCAAAATGCGTGCTCGTTATGAACTGGAAGACGGTAATATCGTTATTACCGCCCTGCCGCATCAAGTGTCAGGAGCCAAATTACTCGAACAAATCGCGGCGCAAATGAATGCAAAAAAATTGCCGATGATCGATGATTTGCGCGACGAATCCGACCATGAAAATCCGACGCGTTTGGTCGTGATGCCGAAATCCAAACGCATCGATGTCGAAGCGGTGATGTCACATTTGTTCGCGACGACAGATTTGGAGAAAAATTTTCGCGTAAATTTAAATATGATCGGCTTAGACGGTCGGCCGCAAGTCAAAAATCTTAGAACGATATTGACCGAATGGCTGATCTTCCGAACCGAAACGGTTAGACGCAGGTTGCAATACCGGTTAGACAAGGTCTTGGCTCGTTTGCATATCCTAGAGGGATTATTGATCGCTTATCTCAATATCGACGAAGTCATTGCGATTATTCGGTACGAGGATAAGCCGAAACCGGTGTTGATGGAGCTCTTCGGTATCAGTGATCTTCAGGCCGAAGCGATCTTGGAATTGAAACTGCGGCATTTGGCTAAATTGGAGGAAATGAAAATTAAAGGCGAGCAAGCAGAGCTCGAAAAAGAGCGGCAAGCCTTGGAAAAAACCTTGGGTTCGAAAGCTTTGCTGAACCGTTTGATCAAAAAAGAAATTCAAGTCGATGCCGAAAAGTTCGGTGACGAGCGGCGTTCGCCGATTATTGAGAGAGGTTCGGCAAAGGCGCTCGACAGCACCGAATTAATCGCGAATGAGCCGGTCACGGTGATATTGTCGCAAAAAGGCTGGATTCGTGCCGCGAAAGGTCATGACATCGATGTTGATGGCTTGAATTATCGTTCCGGAGACGGCTTTCTGCATGCGGTCAAGACCCGCACGACTCAGCCTGTTTATGTATTGGATTCGACCGGACGCGTTTATGCAACCGCAAGTCATGATTTACCTTCGGCGCGCAGTCAAGGCGAACCGCTGACCGGTCGATTCAATCCGCCTGCAGGCTCGTTATTTATTGGTTTGTTGGCTGGTAACCCGGATGATTGGTATGTGCTGGCCGGATCTACCGGTTACGGCTTCAGGGTGCAATTGAAGGATTTATTCAGCAAGAATAAAGCCGGTAAAACGGTTGTTACCTTACCGGTGGGCGCGAAGGCGTTGTTGCCGGTTCGAGTGCATCGCGATAGCGATTTGCTGGCGATTGCGACGCTACAGGGCAGGTTATTGATTTTTCCGGTCAATGAGTTGCC
This sequence comes from Methylotuvimicrobium sp., assembly GCF_050611805.1. Classification (NCBI taxonomy): domain Bacteria; kingdom Pseudomonadati; phylum Pseudomonadota; class Gammaproteobacteria; order Methylococcales; family Methylococcaceae; genus Methylotuvimicrobium; species Methylotuvimicrobium sp. The sequence goes on along the minus strand of NZ_JBNGHF010000003.1, from coordinate 91,286 downwards.
GGCTTTGACGCGGGGTAAAGGCAATAAACTGATTCAAATTCCGCCGAGCGACTTGGCCGACGGTAGTGATGCGGTCATGGCATTGGCCGTGATTTCCGAGCAAAGCGAATTGAAGCTCATTTCCGGAAAACGTACGCTGACGCTCAAAGCAGCCGATATCGGGCATTACAGCGGAGCCCGAGCGAAGCGGGGCTTACATTTACCGCGCGGCTTTCAAAAAGTCGACGGCTTTGTAGTCGAGTAGTTATTTCTCGCGCGAAGGCGCAGGGTTTCATTCATAGTTACCATCCCTCCAGCGTGGGAATTTATACCGATCGTGACTCGACAGCCAAGATATGGGTTCCCACGGAGGACCATGGGAACCAGAAAGCCGCGGTAACGAACTATCATCTCCGCGCCTCAGCGCCCCAGCGCGAGATTGAAAGATTTAGCTATGCGCCTGTTCGGCGGCGATGACGGTATTGGCGACCAGCATCGTGATCGTCATCGGACCGACGCCTCCCGGTACCGGTGTGATGTAACCGGCGACTTCTTTGACGCCTTCGAAATCGACATCGCCGACTAATTTTCCGTCCTCGAGTCGGTTGATGCCGACATCGATGACTGCCGCGCCGGGTTTGACCATGTCGGCGGTAATCAAATTAGGTTTGCCGGTTGCGACGACCAGTATGTCGGCCAATGAAGTGAATTGCTTCAGATCACGAGTTTTCGAGGTGCAAATACTGACCGTCGCATTTTTTTGCAACAGCATCAGCGCCATCGGTTTGCCGACGATGTTGCTGCGCCCAACGATGACGGCATTTTGACCTTCGATCGGGATGTCGCAATATTCAAGCAAACATTGAACTCCATAGGGTGTGCAGGGCGGGAATATCGTATTGCCGGCCATTAATGCGCCGAGGTTATACAAATGAAAGCCATCCACGTCCTTATCGGCATTGATGGTTTCGAGAACTTTGTTGACGTCGATATGATCGGGGAGGGGCAGTTGTACCAATATGCCGTGGATCGAAGAGTTATCATTAAGGCGTTCGATAGCCGATAGCAATAACGTTTCGCTGATATCTTCGGGCAGGTCGATCAATTCGGAATAAATGCCGACTTCGTGACAGGCTTTGATTTTATTGCGCACATAGACTTGTGAGGCAGGATTGTCGCCGACAATGATGACAGCCAGGCCCGGAAGGACGCCTTTTTCTTTGAGTTGAGCTACGCGTTGTTTCCATTTTTTGCGGACGTCCAATGCGACCGCTTTACCATCGATGATTGTTGCACTCATGATTTAATTGTTTATGTTGTAAAAATTATCGGCAAGCATAAGGAAGAACGTGCAAGAACGCAAACGCTCCTCTGCCGGTGGGTCATCGTCTTTCAATGCGATTAATCGCCCAAAACGATGTTGTATTTACCGAGCAGGGAGTAAAGCGTCGGGCGTGTAATGCCTAATAGTTTTGCCGCATTTGAAACGTTATGGTTCGAGAAATTTAGCGCTCTTTTTATCGCAAGTGTTTCGGCGGCTTCCCGAACTTCTTTTAAGTTAAGCGGCAGGGCGTCATGGTTTTCGCCGTCCATTTCGAGGTCGTTTAACGTTATCAAGGCTTCCTCCGCCATGATGACCGCGCGTTTAATTTTATTTTCCAATTGGCGAATATTTCCCGGCCATTCATAAGTTTCGATGGCTTGAGCGGCCTCTTTGGTAAATCCCTTAATCGATTTTTTATGTTGGTCGTTAAATTTTCTCAATAAGGCGGTTGCGATAATGAGAGCATCTCCTTCGCGTTCTCTGAGCGGAGGAATATTGATGGTCATTTCACTGATACGATAATATAAGTCTTCTCGAAATGCACTTTGTTGAATCAGGTTTTGAATATTTTGGTGGGTTGCGCAAATAATGCGAACATCTACCGGTATCTCGCCACGCCCGCCCAAGCGCTCAATGGTTCGCTCCTGAATGAAGCGTAATAATTTCGATTGTAGATTGAAGGGTAGATCGCCTATTTCGTCGAGGAAAAAAGTACCGCCGTCGGCATATTCTATTTTTCCTTTGGTCTGTTTGACAGCACCGGTAAATGCCCCTTTTTCATAACCGAATAATTCACTTTCCAGTAGGTTTTCAGGAATGGCCGCGCAATTGACCGGTACGAAAGGCTTTTTAGCCCGGTCGCTGAGGTCGTGAATCGCTCTGGCAAAAACTTCTTTACCGGTTCCGCTTTCTCCGAGTAATAAAGTAGTGATTTGCATCGGAGCGATTTTTTCCACGGTTCTGGAAATTTCTTGCATTTTTTTGCAGGCTGCGATAATGCCATTTAACGGCTCATGGTTTTTTTGCTGAAGTTTCGAGTTTTCATTTTCCAGCGAGGTCAGATGAAAGGCGCGCTGGATAATAGTGTTCAAGACATCGAGATCGACCGGTTTCTGGTAAAAATCGTAGGCCCCCAATGCGATGGCCTGGAGTGCGTTGTCTCTATCGTCATTGCCGGTCACGACGATGACTTTAGTGGTTGGGGCCAGTTGCAGGATTTCTTTTAAGGTTTCGAGGCCTTCGCTGGCGTTGGTCGGATCGGGAGGCAGGCCCAAGTCTAGTGTCACAACACTCGGTTGATAACGCCTCAATGCGGTAATGGCCTCTGGTCTGTCGCCCGCTATGACGATCTGGTATTTTTCAAAGCCCCATTTGAATTGTTTTTGCAAGCCGGGATCGTCTTCCACTATGAGTAAAATACTGTCGTCGCTCATTTCTCGCCTTTTAATATTGCTTGGGTCATATCAAGTTGAACGTTCGATTTGACGCTTGTTTGAGTCGGTTGCTTGTGCCGTTTATAAAGCGGCAAGGTGATCGTAAAAGTTGTTCCCCTACCGGGTAGGCTTTTAACATCGATCGTCCCCGATTGTTTTAAAATGTAATCTCGAGCTTCGTAAACGCCGATCCCCATACCCGCGTTGCCTTTTGTCGTATCGAAAGGCTTAAATAACCTTTCGGCAATAAACTTGTTATCCATTCCGGCGCCGCTATCGATAATTTTGATGATTGCTCTATCAGCCTTTTGTGTTAACTCCAATTTAACAAAGCCATCGTCATCGGTTGCTTCTTGAGCGTTTTGTATTAGGTGTCCGAGAACGGCTGTTATTTTAGCTTGTTCGCCTTGAATTTCGCAGTCTTGGTTAAGACCGAAGGCAATTTCCAAGGCCGGGCGGTTGCTTGACTGTTGTTGCGCGACGTCTTGTATGATGTCATTTAGGTTAAGTACGGCTTGGGTTTCTGATTGTATATTGCCTTTTTTCAATTGATCGATGATGTGTTGCATTTTTGTCACGACATTTTGCAAGGTATCGATGGAATCTTCAATGAATTCGGGGTTATGTTTATGTTTTTCTGCATTTTTAACTATCATCGCAACTTGCGCGATCAAATTTTTTAAATCGTGCACTACGAATGCGGATAGTCTGCTGTAGGCTTCGAATTGTCGAACACGAGACAATTCGTCAAGCGTTTGGTTTAAGGCGAGGGCATTACTCAATTGGAATCCGACAGTCTTTAGTAAGTCGAGATCCTCCCAGTTAAGTGCCCTGGGTACGCGCGCTTGGGTAAGAACAACGAAGGCTTCTAATGAGTTTAGCCTGTACAGTGGGATAATGAGCCAAATTTTGTTGTCGTCGAAATTCCACTTCGACAAATCAATATCATCGTACAGATCCGGATTATCATTGTATTGTACGAAATCGATGACCCATTGCTTGTCGGCTAAGAATCGAATAAAAGGTTCGTCTTTATCAAACAATTGTTCCGGTTCGAAGCCTAAGTGTTTGTGTTCGGCTAAATAAAAATCGCCTTGTTCGTTTTTTAGCCAGAGCCCTCCGCCGGAACTCTCCACTAAGTCGGCCATGGTTTTAATAATGAGTCCTGCCAATTCGCTGACCGAATTTAATTGCGCGAGGGTTTTACTAAGCTTGATCCATTCTTCTCGATAATCATAGCGATATTCAAGAAAATGTTTACTCAAATTAACTTTGACTAATGCTCTAATTTTTCCGGAAATAAAAAGAACGATCAGCAATAAAATCGCTAAAAAAATAAAGGTAAATTGAGCGACTTCCCCCCAATTGCCGCCATAGTCACGTATATAAAATCCGGCAACTGACATCAGGACCAAGTATAATCCGGAGCCGAATAAAACAGTGGTATGAAAAACGATTTTTCTTGAAACGGTCAATTCGGTGTCTTTTTCTTGTAAACGCAGCATGGAAACCGCGAGCATAGGCGCTATTATGGCATTGATAATTCCCCGTGAACTCCATATCGCCGAATCCAACGAAAAAAACAGTAATGATTTGCTGTATAGAATAAAGTCGACTATAAACAAAGCGCCAAGACCTACGCATAAGAATTTTATCGACCAACGTTGATCGGAAAATGCATTGCGATAAATTTGCTCAATTAGCATTAGACCGACAATTGCAAAAATGACATGGATAAATAAGCGCAAGTCCCTTTGCAGTAACTGGTTGATGGCTTGTAGTAAGCTTGAATTGACTTCGTAAAGAAAAACAAGAATTGTGCTAAACAAGATTAACAGGACATTTTTCGATCTAAAAAAAAACGATAAGCGTTCCTCCTTGCGTTGTTTGAAGCTTATAAAGCAAAGAAAAATCAGCCAAGCTCCATTGCGTAAAGTCTCGAACGGTAGCGCATCGGAACTGAAATAGAACTGGTCTTGCAGGGTAAACGTTGTGTAACCTAACCAAATCAAAGAAAGAGAAATTGCCAGAAAGAAGGGTAGGAAATAAGGGCTTTTTTTTAGGCTTATTAATGCAAATGGAATTAACAATGCATAACTGGTTGTAGCGGTAAGGTAATTGTAAAAGCTGTAATGTTCCAGGGTGTCCATGTTATTCGTAGCGGTCAGAGAAGGTTAAGAGCCGATGTAAAATCGGTGAAATCTCAATTTCAATGGTAAGGTTTGAGATCAGCAATTCCCAGTTTGAGCATTCTCACTGGATTAGGGTGTGGGGTATCCCTGTCGAGGAACGCCGTGAACCCAGCACCTAAATTACCCAAAATAGTTAACCATAGCCAATGAACTATGGAATTTAGGTGCTGGGTAAACCCATCCATGGGGCTTGACGGCAGCTAAGCGCCAAGGATGGCGTGTATTAGGGCAATGCGGGAGCAATTGCCGAGGAGCAAAAATCTGCCCCTGCTGCCGACATCCTCGCCAAGCATACCCCACACCCTGTTTGATCCCCAAATTGGGAATTGCTGGTTTGAGATGAAGTCTATATTGAATGATACGGGTTTGTGCTTTAATAACCAATAGGTCATGCGTGGTTGATAAAGAGATCTGTAGCCAAATTGCGGTGGAAGAATGTCCGGTATAATTATTCACATCCTCCTATCGTTCCCTTGCTCCAGCATGGTAATGCATGCCGAGCTTGTCTCGGCGACGAGGTTGGGGTTCCTATGGAAGACTGTGGGAACCAGAAGCCTTCCGTTCATGGCGACTGGACTCTGATAATCCATGACAGAATGACGTGTTTTCGTTAACTTAATGGCAGTGATGTCTATTGGGACCTAAACTGTTTTTCCGCCAAACTAAAGTAACTAAAATTTCCTATGAAGGTTTAGCGACAATGCTGATAAGAATTATTAAGAATTTAACTGTTGTTTTGTGTTTTTCGCTGTTAACGGCGTGTAGTTCGCCTGAAGAAATCGCGATGGATAGTCAAGCGAAAGGAATTGAACTTTATAATCAAGGTGAATATGCGAAGGCCGAATTAGAGTTGAAAAGCGCAATTCAGCAGGATCCTACTGTCGCCGATGCTTATTACTATCTCGCGCTGGTGAATGAAAAAAATAGGAATTTTAAAAGCATGAAAGATAACTTGATTGAAGCAATCAAGTTAAAGCCTGAGAATCTAGATGCCAAACTACGCTTAGGTAAAGTTTTATTACTGCTGAATGAAGCCGAAACTGCACTGGTTCAAGTCAAGGAAATTTTACAGCAGGAAGCCGATAATTTGGATGCAAAAACCTTGGAGGCATCGATTCTTATCAGACAAAATAAAATGTCTGAAGCGTTGCCGATTCTGGACGAAGTGCTCAAGCAAGATCCAATGCATAATGATGCCTTGTCGCTGAAAGCGGCTTTATTGATGGAAGGTCAAAATTTTAACGAGGCGCTTTCGTTGATTCAGCCGGCTATCGATTCGGATCGCGATAATTTGTCATTGCGGTTATTGAAAATCAAAATTGACGCTCAAAATAAAGATATCGATGCAGTCATAACGGATTATCAAGATCTCATCAGAATTTTTCCGGAAAAGGACGAGCTAAAGTACGCGTTGGCTAAGATCTATTCCGCAGCTAAAAAAAATCAAGAGGCCGAACACATTCTGACCGAATTGGTTGACCAGCGACCTAATGATATTCAACAAAAGCTAATTTTATTGGGTTTTATTTATCAAACGGACAGGAACAGAACGGACGAGGTTTTACAAAGCTTTATAAAAAGCAGTCAAGAAAATCCCAAGCACTTGCTGGAATTAGCAAAATGGACTTTGATGGTCAATAACGTAAGCTCTGCAAAACAACAATTAAAAGAAATTGCCGAAAATAAAAAGTTTAAAGCTGATGTTCGTACCGAAGCCGATTTATTATTGGCCAATATTTATTTTGAGCAAGGAGATTATAAGGCTACCTCTGAAGCGGTTCAGGCGATTTTAAATAAAAATCCAAATCAAATCGGCGCAAAAATCCTTAAAGCGAAAGTTTGGGTTCAAGAAGGTCAATTGGAGGAAGCCTCTGCATTACTAAATACGGTGCTCTGGGACATGCCGAATTCCGATGAGGCGATCGTATTAATGGGCGATATTTTTTTAAAGCAGGGCGAGTTAGATAAAGCTCAAAAGAACTTTAAAGAAGCACTCGATATTAATCCAGCTAATTTACAAGCCTTATTTCCAGTGGTTGAAAAAGCGGTCAAGGAAAACCATCTCGACTATGCCGCTCAATTGCTGACAAAAGCATTGGCTAGGAGGCGCAATCAGGTTTCGCTATTAAATAAATTAGTGCAGATCAAAATGGTTCAGAAAGATTGGGGTGCGGCCGAAGAGTTGATTGCAGCGATGGAGTCGCAACCTAAATCTATATTCTTGGCTAAGTTTTTAAGAGGCAAATTATACCAAGAGCAAGGCGACTGCAATAAAGCTATACCTTTATTCAAGGAAACCCTGGCAAGATATCCGACTCAAGCCGATAGTCTAACGGAAATGGCTCGTTGTCATGAGATGCTGAAACAGCGCCCTAAAATGCTCACTTATTTAAATGATTTAATTAAGGATGGACCGGCAAATATTTCCGCAATTGTTTTGAAAAGTAAGTTGATGACCTTGGATCGCCAATTTGACCATGCCGTTACCTTGTTAAAAAAAGCGATAGACGATTATCCTAACTCGGTTTCGCTGTATTCTGAATTAGCCAGAGTCTTTGTACAAAAAAATCAAATAAAAGATGCACTGAAAACTTATCAACTGGGCTTGGAAAACAATCCAGGGAGTCTTGAGCTTTCTATGTTGTTAGCTTCGACTTATGTTGATCAAAAAAACTACGATGAAGCGGTTACAATTTATTATCAAGTCATAGAAAAAAATCCAAAGCTCGATATCGCTAGGAATAATTTAGCGGCTATTCTATTGGACCATTATGGACAGTCGGATGATATCGAAAAAGCAGTGCAGTTAGTTCAGCATTTCAAATACAGTGATCAGCCTTATTTTATCGATACCTACGCATGGGCTGAATTTAAGGCTGGACGATTAAATCAGGCTTTGTCGATTTTGCAAGAAGTTATTGTTGCAGCTCCCCATGTGCCGGTGTTTAGGTATCATTTGGCTTCGGTTTATCATGCTCTTGGAAATAAATCCGCAGCAATATCGGAATTGAGAGAAGTGATGGAACTCGCAAAATCTACTCAATTCGATCAGCTTGATGATGCGAAGCAACTGATGAGGCGGTTATCCGGGAACCGCGAATAACGTGATTATACCCATCGTAGATCAAATCGGCACTGGTGCCCGTCAAAGGCACAGCGCCTAAATTATCCAAGACAATAAACCTTGGCCAATGGGCTATGGAATTTAGGTGTTGGGTAAAATAGGTCCCTATAGGCTCTATGTCAGCTCTATGCCGGCATCATCTTTGTCGGATACCCCAGCACCTCTTCGGGCACTACCGAAATTTGAAGTGCATAACATAAATTTTCGAAGAGCGGGTGTAATGATCGCTTTTTGGTAATGCGAGTGAATTTATGGTTAGTAAGTTTTAGGAAATGGTAATAGGGGTAAGGTATAAATTAAAATTATGCTGTAAGTCACCTATAATTGCATGAGAAAGACGCAGATAGAACCTAGCGAGTCGTAAGGATACGAGCTATTTTCTTGAAAATCATAGATTATTTGAGCGTCGAAGTTGATAAGAATGAACGGAATTCATCGAGCCAGCCGTCTACTATCTGTAGACTTCAACTTCTTTAGCAATTTTTGGGTTGATTCCCTTTGTAAATCAAATAGGATTTACATCGATTTTGACTTCATTTTTTTGAAGTTTGAGAAAGGACCTATTTCGGTATCAGACAAAACCGAGTTATTTTCGATGCACCATTAGAAAAGGCGCGCGTCAGATTTATTTTCAAATCTAGAGTTTAATTGGTATGACAAAAAAAATATTTATCTTATCTCTGTTCTTCTTGCTTTTGTCCGGGTGCGGCTATCCTCCCTTGACCGATGAATCTGAATTGCCGCAGGACTATACCTATAGAATTGGTCCGGGAGACAGTGTGGAGATATTTGTATGGGGTTATCCGGAAATATCGACAACAGCGACTGTTCGACCCGATGGAAAGATAACCACGCCATTGATCGACGATGTCGATGCACTTGGCAGAACGCCTTCCGAATTGGCGCGTGAAATGGAAGTCATTTTGAGCGAATATGTCAGAGACCCTCAAGTTGCTATCATTGTGGGCGGTTTTCAGGGGATTTACGAACAGCAAGTAAAAATTATCATGACCGGTAGCGGCATGGGAGGAGGAATGGGCGGCGGCGGAATGGGAGGAGGTATGGGCGGCGGCGGAATGGGAGGAGGTATGGGCGGAGGAGGTATGGGCGGCGGCGGAATGGGAGGAAGCGGTACCGCTAAAGCCTTTCCTTATAAAAAAGGCATGACATTGCTCGATTTAATGATACAAGTTGGTGGGTTGGGAATTTTTTCCGATGGTAATAGAGCAAGTATTATTCGAAAAATCGATGATGACGATTATCAATTTGGTGTTCGAATAGACGATTTATTAAGCAATGGCGATTTGTCGGCGAATGTTAGGATAATGCCGGGCGATATTTTGATTATTCCGGAATCCTTTTTCTAAATGGGGATAATTTTTAATAGTTGTATTCCGAATAGACTTCTCGCGAAGCATGGTTTATTTGCGGATTTATTAAGAGGTAGTGTTTAGACATGCAAGAGCAATTTGCTGAAATTCTTTATTATATAAAGGCAACATTCCGATATAAGTGGTTTATTATTATCTCGGCCTGGCTCATTTGTCTTCCCGCTTGGTGGTATATACTGAACCTGCCCGATAAATACTCGTCTACTGCACGCGTTCAGGTTGATACTAGAACCATGCTGAGGCCATTATTGAGCGGCTTAGCGATACAGTCTGACATTAGAGGCATGGTCGCGATCATGAAACAGCTGATGTTTACTCGATATCATTTGGAAAAAATATCTAACCTAGCAGGCTTGGATACGAATCTAAACACCGAAAGTGAAAAGTTAGCCTTAATTAATAAGCTGAAAGAAAACATTAAGATAGATGGTGGAAAAAATGATATTTTTTCCATTAGCTATGAGGCAACAGATCCGCTCGAAGCCAAGCATGTCGTTCAATCCGTGCTTACGGTTTTTTCGGAACAAGCGCAAAAAACAGCCCTGGATGATGCCGATTCCACACAGCGTTTTTTATTGACTCAAATTCAAGAGTACGAGCAAAGACTTCGAAACGCTGAAAAAGCGCGGGAAAATTTCAAACGCGCTAATGTCGGGATGCTGCCGGGACAAAGCGGCGATCAAGTCGGTCAAATACAAGAATTGAATAGAACCATTGAAGAGGCTAAATTAGCTTTAAAAGAACTGGATTCGCGAAAACAAGTTTTAAAAGAACAGTTGGTGGAAGCTCAAGAAAGTGCGGAAGACGAATGGGGTCTGTCTCTCAATACCAACAAAGCGGAAGACCCAAGGTTAACGGCCCTAGTTTCTCAGCGTGATGAGTTATTGCTGAAATATACGCGTAAGCACCCAAGCGTAAAGGTTATTAACGATCAAATTAGATCTATTTTGAAACGCAAATCGCAAGAAAAAGAAGAGCTCGAAACGGAAGGTGCGGCTGCGGCGCATTCCAATCCTTTCGTTCAATCTATCAAGGCATCCCTTAACGAAATCGATGCACAGATAGCATCGATTAAATCGAGAATAGAATCTTATGAACAAAAAATCGTTAAGCTCGATGATGAATTCAATCAACGATTGAACGTTGAAACGGAGATGCAGAACCTGAATAGAGACTATAGTGCAATTAAGAAAAATTACGATGCCTTGCTGCAAAGAAAAGAGCAGATGAACTTAACGGAAAAGGTTGATGCCGAAGGTACATCATTAAGGTTTAAAGTGGCCGATCCACCTAATAAACCACTGTCTCCATCCGGGCCTAAAAGAGCTATTCTTTATTCTGCCGCTTTAGGGGGCGGGTTAGTTGTAGGTATCGCGATCGCTTTTTTAGCGGTATTGATAAAGCCGACTTTTATTGCATCCAATCAAATCAGAACGATGACGGGGATTCCTGTTTTAGGCAGCGTCTCTATTGTTAGAAATCGTGAACAAACTAGAAAAATGAGGATGCAAATAGTTCAATATGCGATGGCTTGCGGATTGTTAGTGACTGCTTATGCCGGAATTATGGTTTTTAAAGTCTAGAATGTCGCAATGATATCTTTTGCTCATCAAGTTTGGACATTGCGAATGAGGTGCAAATATATACCTTTTGCACTTCAAATTTCGGTAGTGCCTGGAGGTACCGGTGTACTTGGTTCCCTCACCTTACGCTAGGTGAGGGACCAGGATGGATGCTGGCATAGAGTCTACCGGTGCCGAATTTTGATCTACGATGGGTGTATATCAAGGGCAACAATTAATGGAATGATCTATAGTCCGCGGCACGTAAAGATGCCTCATTGCGTCTTCTTTGTGTTTGATAGGTTTGAAATCTATTAAATAATATCTGGAAGAAAGTCGCTAGTCCTTAACAAAATCAATAATATAAGATATATTTGTAAAATAATTCTGAATAGTCGTCGAAACAGAGTAATATTAATGGAAAAAGTATGATTATATCGATCCAAGGACATCTGACAGGCCACGGAATGATGAAATTTTGGAGTAATGAATGAGTATTGAAAAGGCTTTAGAAAAAGCTAGCTTAGCCGAGAGTCTCGGTTCTGCGAAAAGATCCAACTCCATTGTTGATAATCAAACAGAATCGACGCACCCCAATGATGCATTTGATGCATTTTTTTTAACTGACGATAATAATGGTAATGCCAACGCGCACTCCTCAAACGTCGGCGAAAAAAATATCGAACGGTTTAATTGGGAGTTTCTTCACGAGCATGGTTTTATCGATCCGTCAGTCGGGCACATGAAGATTGCGGAAGAATTTAGAAGCATTAAGCGGCCGATCATGTCCAATGCACTGGGCGGCATTGAAAAAGGCATCGAGCGTTCTAATCTTATTTTGGTGACCAGTAGCGTTCCGGGAGAAGGAAAAACCTTTTCCGCTATTAATTTAGCTATCAGCATCGCGGCCGAGCGCGATAAGCAAGTGTTGTTAATCGACGCGGATGTTGCAAAACCATCGGTTTCCAGGGTATTGGGTATCAAAAGAACGCCCGGGCTCATTGAATATTTGGAAGGTAGCAAGATCGATTTTTCGGATATTATTTTACAGACCGAAATCGCCGGACTTCGTATTGTTCCGGCTGGAAAAGCGCATCAATTCTCGACCGAATTACTCGCAAGTAACAAAATGATTAACCTTTCGAGAGAGTTGAGCGAACGTTATGCCGATCGTATCGTTATTTTCGATTCGCCGCCGTTGTTGGCGGCCACGCAAGCGGAAGTTTTATCCAGCATGGTCGGTCAGGTTATTTTGGTGATCGAAGCCGAAAAAACGGCTCAAAACATTGTGATGGAAGCGGTCAAAAAATTGGAGTCCTGCGATGTGGTTCTTGCTTTGTTGAACAAAACGCAAAGAAGCATGGATATGAACTACTATGGATACGGGCAATATTGATTTTTTATGAAACACCTTAAATTAAGGCGGTTCATTGTCGCTTCGGTCAGCGGTTACTTGGTATGGGGCTGTTCTACTAATGCCTGGGCTTTAAATCTTAATTTCAGGCCCAGTGTTTTTTTACAAGAAGTTTACTCGGACAATATTAGACTCGCACCGAAAGGCGAGGAACAAAGCGCTTGGGTAACCGCGATTACGCCCGGTTTTTTTGTTAACGGTCAATCGGGCCGCTATAATTTAAATCTGAATTATCGATTGCAAGGTATATATAATGCCGGCGGCGATTCCGGCATCGATTTGAATCATCAATTACAATATAACAGCAACTACATTCTTTCGCCCGGACGATTTTTCGTTCAGTCCCGTAGTTCCATTAGTCAGCAAAATATTTCCAATACGCGGATTGTCAGCGATAACTTTACCGGAGATCAAAGCAATACCGCGACCATTTCAACGTTTGGAATCGCTCCGACGTGGACGCCCAGGTTTGGAAGCTATGCTAACGGTATGGCTCGAGCCAGTTACGATAGGGTAAGTTCTAGCCAAGGCCCTTTGTCCGATACCGATAGTTTTTCGCAAAACGTCATGCTGAATAGCGGCAGGTATTTTTCGAAAGTGGGTTGGCGTTTAAATTTCAATAATAGAATCAATCAAAACAGTAGCGGAGAGGACATACGCTTTCAAGATTCCGATGCTTTACTCCGGTACAATCTGAACAGAAAATTTAGCTTGATCGCGCAAGGCGGGTATGCAAACAACGATTTTCAGTCGACCACCGGGTTCAGCCGAAACGGCTTTTATTATAATTTCGGCGGACAATGGAGACCAAGCCAACGATTCAGCGTATCGGCGGGTTATGGGAATAACTCCTATGTCACGGTTTTCTTTTCGCCGTTTCAACGTTTACAAGCATCCGTGACCTATCGTAACAACGATATTGGCACGAATACCGGCGATGTCTGGCAAGGCAGTCTGCGTTATTATACCCCGCGATCGGTAGTTAATTTAACCTACAACGAGGATACCACCACAGTTCAGCAGGTGTTGTTCGAAGAACAAATCATTCCGTTTGAGGATGAGTTCGGTGAGCCTATCAATGATGCAGATGGTAATCCGATTCTTTTTAATATCGCTTTGCCGAATTTGATTGACGATGTTTTTGTCAGAAGAAGAGGGCAGCTCTCGTATTCCTACCGTACCGGTAAAAGCATTCTTAGTGCGAATGTTTTCACCGAAAGAAGAACCTTTCAAGAGAGTCAAGTCGAGGACGAGGTTTATGGTATTAGAGGAACTTGGATGTGGCGATTCATGCCCAGAACCAATACCTTTTTAAGTTCCGGTTACCAGGTGACCGACACCGACTTTTCAACGGACAATCGCTTCGATATGGCGTTTCGAGTACAAAGAAGCATCTTGCGGCAATTGAACGGTAACATTGAATATCGTTATATCAATCAAAGTTCAAACACTAACATCAATAGTTTCGATGAAAACCGCGTTACATTGAATTTGATGGCTTTTTTCTAACTTTAAACGATAATTGGTCTTTAAATGGAGAATAATAAAATAACGAACGCGATGACCGTGGATGTAGAGGATTATTTTCAAGTCTCCGCGTTTGAGAAAACAATTGCCAAATCCGACTGGGAAACATTGCCGCAACGGGCGGATTACAATACGCATCGTTTCTTGGATTTATTCGAAAAGCACAATATCAAAGCGACTTTTTTTACTCTCGGTTGGGTTGCCGAACGGCATCCGGCATTGATACAAAGAATTGTCAAGGAAGGCCATGAACTGGCCTGTCACGGTTATGACCATATTCGAATCACCGAGCTCGATCCCGAGCAGTTTCGAAGCGATATCGTCAAAACCAAAACAATACTGGAAGATATCGGCGGCCGAGAGGTGATCGGTTACCGAGCGCCGAGTTATTCGATCGGCGCGAGTAATCCTTGGGCGCACAATATACTCGCTGAAGCGGGATTCCGATACAGTTCCAGCGTCTATCCGGTCAAGCATGATTTATACGGCATGCCGGAAGCGCCGCGGTTTATCTACGAACCGATCGCGGATAATAATTTCAAGGAAATTCCGATTACCACGTTACCATTAGCCGGTAAGAATTGGCCGTGCGGCGGCGGCGGTTTTTTCAGGTTTTATCCTTATTTTTTATCCAAATGGGCCTTTAACGCCATTAATCAAAAAGAACATCAGGCAGGAATTTTTTATTGCCATCCTTGGGAAATCGACCCCGAACAACCGAGACAGAAAAACGTGAGTTTCAAATCGAAATTCCGGCATTATTTGAATCTCGATAAAATGGAAGGGCGCATCGTCAATCTGCTCAACGATTTTTCCTGGGATACGATGTCGAACGTTTTTCTCAATATCGATAAAGGCCAATGAGCCGATCTTATTCCTTTACTTCATCAAACAATGCTCAAATTACTGGATTCTGACAATTATAAAAAATGGGACGCCTTCGTAGAGCAGCAAGCGGACGCCACTTTTTTTCATCTATCCGGCTGGAAAGACGTCATAGAACGCGCCTTCGGTCATGAAACTTATTTCTATTACATTGAAAAGAAAGGCAAAGTTACAGGTATATTGCCGTTGGCCCGTATAAAAAGTGCGCTATTCGGACACGCCTTATGTTCTTTATCGTTTTGCGTTTACGGCGGTATAGTCGCCGAAGACGATGATAGTTATGCCATGCTCGACCAAGAGGCCTGTCGTCTGGCTGGCGAATTAAATGTCGATTATCTGGAAATGCGAAACCAGGTTCAAAAATCGCCGGAGCGCCCCTACAAAGAACTCTATGTAACTTTTCGTAAGACGCTCGATCCAGACCCTGAAAAGAACATGCTGGCGATCCCGCGTAAACAACGTGCGATGATCCGTAAAGGTATCAATGCCGGTTTGGTGAGCGTTATCGATCAAGACATCGAACGTTTTTATCAAGCGTATTCGGAAAGCGTCAGAAACCTCGGTACTCCGGTTTTTTCCAAAAAATATTTCCAAATTTTGCAGGATATATTTAAGGATCAATGCGAGATATTGACGGTCGAAAAGGACGGTCAACTGATTGCCAGTGTCATGAGTTTTTATTTCAAGGATGAAATACTGCCTTATTACGGCGGCGGTATCGATCAAGCTAGATCGGTGCAAGGTAACGACTTCATGTATTGGGAAGTGATGCGACGGGCCGTCGACAAAGGCGTTAAGATATTCGATTACGGGCGCAGTAAAGTCGGTACCGGTTCCTACCGTTTTAAGAAGCATTGGGGCTTTGAGCCCGAGCCGTTATTTTACGAGTTTCATTTAGTCAAGGCTGATCGCTTGCCCGATATCAATCCGTTGAATCCGAAATATCGATTGTTTATCGAGGCCTGGAAACGTTTACCTCTGCCGATCAGCCGGTTCGTCGGACCTTGGCTATCGAAAGATTTGGGGTGATGCATGAGGAAAAATTTATTATTTTTGGTTCATCGTATTCCCTATCCGCCGAATAAAGGCGATAAAATCCGCTCGTTTCATTTTCTAAAGGCATTATCGCAGCAGTATCAAATCTTCTTGGGTAGCTTCATTGATGATCCCAACGATCGGCAGTATGCCGACACGGTCAAAAGTTACTGTCAAGAATCCTACTTCGAATCACTAGATCCGTTGCAATCCAAAATCAAAAGCCTTACCGGGTTATTGACCGGCAAGGCTCTAAGTCTGCCTTATTACAAGAATCCTAAGCTCCAGCAATGGGTAAATGACGTCATCGAGCGACATCAGATTCGCAAAGTACTGATTTTTTCATCGGTCATGGGGCAATATGTCCTTAATCGAGAAGATTTGACGCTGATTGCCGATTATGTCGACGTCGATTCGGATAAATGGCGGCAATACGCCGAGAAAAAGAAGTGGCCGGAAAACTGGATCTATCGGCGCGAATCCGAACGCCTGCTCGAATTTGAGAAGCAATTAATCTCTCAAGCCAAAGCCGGTTTTTTTGTTTCCGAACAAGAAGCGAGTTTATTTAAAACCTTGGCTCCGGAATTCGAGGCTCGAATCGGTTCGGTCAATAACGGCGTCGATACCGATTATTTTTCGCCGGATCATGCATTCGATTCGCCGTATCGCCCGGAAAGCCAAGTATTAGCGTTTACCGGCGCGATGGATTATTGGGCCAATGTCGATGCCGTTAAATGGTTTGCCGAAAAGGTATTTCCGGCCATTCGGAAAAAACACCCCGATACCGAATTTTATATCGTCGGTTCCAAGCCGACCAAGGACGTGTTGTCGCTCGCCCAAATAGAAGGTGTGGTCGTGACCGGTAGTGTGGACGATGTTCGCCCCTTTATCGCGTATGCCGATTTGGTCGTTACACCTTTGCGTATTGCGAGAGGCATTCAAAATAAAGTGCTGGAAGCAATGGCCATGGCTAAACCCGTCATTGCGACATCGATGGCGATTGAAGGCATTCCGGTCGATGACAGTTTGAATGTCGCGATAATCGACGATGCGCAGCCGTTCGCCGATAGAGTTTGTGAGGCGCTTGCCCAAGGTAAAGGAGGCAAGCGGTCGGAAGGCAATCGGCGGTTCGTGCTGGAAAATTTCAGTTGGCAAACGTCGACCGACCGTTTGATCGAGTTGATCGGTTGAGAGGCAGTTTTTTACGCCCATCTGAATGAAAGTCTTATAACTTCGTTAATGCAGTAGGGTACGCACCGCGTACCCTACTGTACTTCGAGGTATCTATGGATTTCGTGATAAATAATGTCCTGGAGCTATACGCTTTCCTGATTACGTATAAGCTTCAGCCTATTTGAAGTCCAGACAAAGTTTTGTGTCGCTATCGCGACGTTTATGTGGAGTCGGTTCGCGGACCGACAGCCGCGATACTTTTCTTTGCTTGTCCAAAGAAAAGTATCCAAAAGAAAAGACACCCGGAGGCCGCTGCATCCTGCGCGCTGACGATTTTGCCGAGGGTTTTCGGAAGGGCTATCCCTAGCCCTCCGAAAACGAGCGGCATCCCTGCCGCTCCCCTAACGGGCTATTCTCGGCAAAATCGCCAGTGCTCGGCGCGGCCTAACGGGGCCCGGGCGGGAGCTCTAAGCCAAAGCAAATTGGCTGAAGGTTCTAAGTAATTAGATACGCTTTTGTTAAGGGGTCGGTAACTCGCTCGGCAGGACGCCGTGAATACCTCCATGTAGGCTTGATGGCGGCTTTCCCTGCAGCCGACACCTGCCAATCGAGCAACCGAACCCTCCGTAAAATAGGGAAGTTATTTGCGACTAAATCCTAATCTCCAGGTCCGGAGATTGCGGTCACGATTAGAAGTCGATGCTGTATTCGTTTTCAAGCAACTTGGCATGAGCCGCAGCGAGCCTTGCGATAGGAATTCTAGGTGCCGAACATGAGACATAATCCAGTTTGATATGATGGCAAAAGCGGATCGATTCCGGATGTCCGCCTTGTTCGCCGCAAATACCCACTTTGATATCGGGCCGGGTTTGTCGTCCCAATTCAACTGTCATTTTCATCAATTGACCGACACCCTTAGCGTCGAGCACTTCAAACGGGTTATCCGCTAGTAACCCGGATTCATTGTATAAGGGCAAGAATTTGTTTTCGGCGTCTTCTCTGGAAAACGAAAAAGTTGCCTGCGTCAGGTCGTTGGTACCGAACGAGAAAAATTCGGCGACATCGGCCAGTTTTGCCGCGCGCGTGCAAGCCCTGACGGTTTCGACCATTGTGCCGAATTTGAATTCCAAGTCTATGCCATACTGTTTTTCGACCTCTTTTTGAATTTGATCGACGTAAGACTTAACTTTTATCAATTCCTGAACGGTAATGACTTGAGGCACCATGATTTCGGGCAAAATCGGTTTGCGTTGCTTAATACATAGCGCCGCCGCTTCAAGAATCGATCGGATCTGCATTTGGTAGATCTCAGGGTAAGACATGCCTAGTCTGACGCCTCGATGGCCGAGCATCGGGTTTACTTCGTAGAGTTCTTTGACCTTACTCAGCATTAATTCCTTTTTTGCGATCGCTTTGTTGATGACCTCTTCGTTCAGATGATTGAACGGCGACGGCAATAAGGCATGAGAACCCAAGGTGTCGAGCGTAACTTGTTGGCCTTGAATCATGATTTTATATTGATTCAAGGCCCGGATTTCATCTTCCAGTTGATGTTCGCCGGGTAGGAACTCATGCATCGGCGGGTCCAACAGGCGAACCGTGACCGGGTAAGGCGACATGGCCTCAAATAGTTCTTGGAAATCGTCGCGTTGAATCGGGAATAATTTGGCTAAAGCTTCTTGGCGCGCTTCCTTGTTGCCGGCAAGAATCATATCGATGACGAGCGGCAAGCGGTCGGAGGCGTTAAACATGCGTTCGGTGCGGCATAAACCGACTCCGGTAGCCCCATAACTTGCGGCCAAGCGGGCGCGTTCCGGCGTATCGACATTGGCATGCACTTCCAATTCGGCAACTTCATCGGCCCAAGATAACAGGGTTTTCAATTCTTCCGAAAAAGAGGGTTCGATCGTGGGGATTCTGCCTAAAAAGATCAAACCGGTACTGCCGTCGATTGTGATCATATCGCCTTCACGGATATGCAATTCGCCTATGACGGCTTGACGCGAGCGGACGTCGATCTTGATATCCTCCGCGCCGGCTACGCAAGCCTTGCCCATGCCTCTGGCCACAACGGCGGCATGCGAAGTTTTCCCGCCGCGACTGGTCAGAATGCCTTGCGCGGCAAAAAATCCGTGAATATCCTCGGGCTTGGTTTCTTCTCTCAGTAAAATGACCGCTTCGCCCGCACGACCTAATTGTTCGGCCGTGTCGGCTTCGAATACGCATTTACCGCAGGCCGCGCCCGGCGAGGCCGGTAAGCCTTGTGCAACCGCTTCGGCTGTTGAATTAGGGTCGAGTTGCGGATGCAAAAGTTGTTCAAGCAATTCCGGGTTGATCCGCAATAAGGCTCGTTTTTTGTCGATCAGGCCTTCGGCAACCATTTCGACCGACGTTCTGACCATCGCGGCCGCATTCATTTTACCGTTACGCGTTTGCAGGCAATAGAGTATGCCTCGCTCGATCGTATATTCGTAATCCTGAACTTCTTTGTAATGGGTTTCGAGTTTATTGCGTAATTCGACCAGTTGTCGGTAAAGATCGGGCATTTCATTAGCGAGTTCATGCACCGGTTTCGGAGTGCGAATGCCGGCGACAACATCTTCACCTTGCGCATTGACCAAATATTCGCCGTACATCTCATTGGTGCCGGTTCCCGGATTGCGTGTAAAGCCGACCCCGGTCGCGCAGTCGTTGCCCATGTTGCCGAATACCATCGTCACAACATTGACTGCGGTGCCGTTGGCCATTTTCGGCGTGATATGGAATTCCCGGCGGTAATCGACCGCGCGTTTACCCATCCATGAATTAAAAACCGCTTTTATCGATAGTTCCAGTTGTTCATAGACGTCTTCAGGAAAGGGTTTTCCGGTTTCTTCGTGAACCACTTGCAGGAACAGCTCGCTGATTTGGCGTAAATGTTCGGAGTCGAGACCGACATCGGCTTTAATGCCGGCTTGTTTCTTGATGGCATCAAAATGCTGGTCGAATTTTTCGTCGTCAATACCCAAAGCGACCTTGCCGAACAGTTGAATGAAGCGCCGATACGCGTCATAGGCAAAACGCGGGTCGCCGGTTTGATCGATCAAGCCGGCTAGGGTTTGTTTGTTGAGGCCAAGGTTCAAAATCGTATCCATCATGCCCGGCATCGATATCGCCGAGCCTGAACGTACCGAGACTAGTAACGGGTTGTCGCGACCGCCGAATTGTTTTTCGGTTTGCGTTTCGACTTCGGTAATGTGAGCTTTGACTTCATCCATTAAGCCATCGGGTAAGCGCTGGTTATTTATATAATCTAGGCAGGCGGTCGTTGTTATTACAAATCCTGGAGGAACGTTGAGTCCGATTTGCGTCATTTCGCAAAGATTCGCGCCTTTTCCGCCCAACAACATTTTGTTTTTGCCGTCGCCTTTTTGGAACGAGTAAATATATTTTTCAGTCATGGTAGATCCGTATTTGAGCTGATGGAAAAAAGAGAGGGTCTTTGAGTGTCTTTAGCATACGGTAATTCGCAATAAATTAAAAAGCGTTTCTAACAGGGTTCATGAGGGATTTAACATGCGCGGCAACACTCTCGGCCAAAGCTTTAATATGATAACCGCCCTCCAATACGGATAAAACTCGGCCCTTAGCGCTTTCTTCGGCAATGGCTTTTATATTTTCGGTGACCCACTGGTAGTCTTCCGTAGTTAGCCGAATGCCGGCTAACGGATCGTCTTGGTGAGCGTCGAATCCTGCGGATATCAATATCAGGTCAGGCTTGAAATGTTGAACCGCAGGTAAAATAATCGAGCTGTACAGCTCTCTGAATTCGGTGCTGGAAGCCCCAGGATGCATCGGCACATTTACGATGTTGCCGACGCCGGTTTCCTTGGGGTGCCCCGTGCCGGGATAATGGGGCATTTCATGAGACGAAGCGTAGAGTATCTGAGGTTGTTTGTAAAACGCAGCTTGTGTTCCATTGCCGTGATGCACGTCGAAATCGATGATCGCAATCTTGCCGAGGGAATAATGCAACCGTGCATATTCCGCCGCGATGGCAATATTATTGAATAGGCAAAAGCCCATCGGTCGATCGGGTTCGGCATGATGTCCGGGCGGGCGAACCGCGCAAAAAGCGGAAGTCGCCTGATCTGTGCAGAGTTTATCCACTGCATCGCAAACGGCAGCGACCGCTAGTAAGGCGGCGGTCCCGGAGCCGGGAGAGAGGATGGTGTCGTGATCGAGCGCATGCAAGCCCTGGTTGGGAATGCTGTTGAGAATGCCGTCGATCATCGCTGGACTATGAATTAACGCAACTTTTTCTTGAAGATCATCGCGCCATTTAGGTTGCACCCGGATCAAGTGCTTAAAATTCGGCGCGTTTAAGGCTTCGTCGATTGCCAGTAGCCTAGCGGCGCATTCAGGGTGGCCGGGGCCGGTATCATGCTCTAAAAAGGCCGGATGTGTGTAGTACAATGTGGGCATGCGTTTTAGTTCTGACGATAAATAATTGCTTAGACTTTTTTGTTAGCAGTTAGCAGTTAGCAGTGAATAGTGAATAGTGAATAGTGAATAGTGAATAGTGAATAGAATTAGCGAAATAAGACTTATTGTTATTGACCGCTAAACCGGCAAAGCTATGGTCAATATCTCAAGTACGTTGCTCAGGCGTCGAGTTTTGGGTCATTTCGAACATCGTTCGATCCGGTTTGCCTTGGATATAGGACGCTCCCGGGTCGATAATAAATTGACCGCGCATCGCGGTTCTACCTAGCAGCATACGGAATTTCATGTTGTCGCGATTGGTTAAGGTCAGTTCTGCTGTGATCAGTGAAGTGCCAAGAAGAAGTTCGGTTTCAATCACATAACGGCGACTTTTGTGTCCGCCGGAGTCGGTAACCATGCGCAGATCTTTAACTTGGGCATGGCATTCGATGACCGTATCGATGCGATGTTGGTCGGGGTGAATGTTGAACATGATCCAATGGTCCTTGCCTTTTTTATAGGGATCGATATAAAAGGCGTGTAATGCCGAAGTGCGAGCGCCGGTATCGATTTTGGCTTTTATCCGGGGAATATTTAAACTCGGTAAGGCCAGCCATTCTCTCCAGCCTAATTTTGGCAGTTCAACAAATTCTGAAGTCATTGTGTCTGATCCATTAATAAAGCCCCGGTATCAAAACCGGGGCTTATGGTTGCCAACTAACGAGCCGAATCTCCGTAGTGCGTTTCAATATAGCGTTCGACCAGCGCTTGAAATTCCTCGGCTATATGATCGCCTTTTAAGGTGACTGTTTTGACACCGTCTTCATAGACCGGAGCAACCGGGGTTTCGCCGGTACCGGGCAAGCTGATGCCGATACTGGCATTCTTGCTTTCTCCGGGACCGTTGACGACGCAACCCATGACCGCGACTTCCATTTCTTCGACGCCAGGATATTTAGTGCGCCAAGACGGCATACTGACGCGTAGATAATTTTGAATTTCCATCGCCAATTTTTGGAAATAGTCGCTGGTCGTACGGCCGCAGCCGGGGCAGGCGATAACCATCGGAGTAAACGAACGAAAGCCCATGGTTTGCAGTATTTCCTGCGCAACGACAACTTCTTGGGTTCTGGCGGTGCCGGGCTCCGGCGTGAGCGAGATGCGAATCGTGTCTCCGATGCCCTGTTGCATGAGGACGGATAGCGCGGCCGAAGAGGCTACGATGCCTTTCGAGCCCATGCCGGCTTCGGTTAGGCCGAGGTGTAACGCGTAATCGCAGCGTTTACTCAGGTCTTGATAAATGCTGATCAATTCCTGAACGTTGCTGATTTTACAAGACAATAAAATTTTGTTGGCGGGTAGGCCTATTTCTTCGGCGCGGGCCGCGCTTTCGAGTGCCGAGACGATGATTGCTTCTCGAGTAACGGCAGGTAGTTCGTCCGGATTTTCTTTTTGTCTGTTTTCATCCAAAAGGCGCGTTAAAACCGCTTGATCCAGACTACCGCCGTTAACGCCGATTCGAACGGGCTTGTCGTAGCGGCAAGCGAACTCGATCATTTGTTGAAATTGTGGATCGCGGTTTTTACCGCGTCCGACATTCCCGGGATTGATGCGATATTTATCTAAGGCTTCGGCGCAGGCGGGGTATTTTTCGAGTAATTTATGTCCATTAAAATGGAAATCGCCGACGATCGGAACGGTAAAACCTTTTTGATTGAGTTGGTTGCGGATTTCGGGAACGGCTTTAGCCGCGTCTTCGGAGTTGACGGTAATCCGTACGATTTCCGAGCCGGCCTTCGACAGTTCCATGACTTGGTTGACTGTCGCTTTGATATCGGCGGTATCGGTATTGGTCATCGATTGAACGACGATTGGCGCGCCGCCGCCCACTTTGATGTCGCCGATTTGAACTTGATGGGTAATTTTTCTTGGGCTGATTGACATAGACTTAAATCTTTATGGAAATGGTTGACATTATCTGAAAGAATGATCGCAATTATACTCTATACGGACAATTCTAAAGAGTTAAATCGTGAAGATTAATTATTTTTCTGATGTTCATTTGGAATTCGGCAATTTACAAACACCAAGCAATGACGCCGACATCATCATTGCCGCCGGCGATATCGGTGTAAACAAACAAGGAGTGGATTGGCTGAAAACTTTCAATAAACCGGTCATTTATGTAGCCGGCAATCACGAATTTTATACCGGGGAATATTATGAAGTGCTGAAAATGTTACGAATGGAATGTGCGGGAAGCCGAGTTCATTTTTTGGAAAATAATCTCTTCATTTATCAGGATGTCAGGTTTCTGGGATGCACGCTATGGGCGGATTTAATGATAGACGGAGTAGAGACGGCTGAGGCGTTAGGGAAAACTTTGAATGATTTTAGAAAAATTACCTATAACGGTCATGCTTTCGATATTGAAAGCTTTTATAAATTACATCAGCGATCGAAACAATGGCTTGAAGCCGAATTGCGACGGCCATTCGACGGCAAAACCGTAGTAGTGACACATCATGCGCCTACTTCATGGAGTTGGAACGATTCGCCTTATGCATTGAAAAAATTTGCTTATTGTAATGATTTAAAAGCCTTTTTGCATGAGTACGAGGTAGCGGCTTGGTTTCATGGCCATGTGCACAGCATAAGCGATTATCGTATCGCCGGCGCTCGAATACTTTGCAATCCAAGAGGTTATATGGGGCGTAAAACGGTTGACGGTTTTGATGTGAATAAGGTCGTTGAGATTTGATGGCTGTGTATGGGGTTAGCAGTGAGCGGTTAGCGGTAAGTCGTGAAGGGTAAGTGTAAGTATGCCCCTCGTAGATCAAAATTCGGCGCCGGGGTGCCCGTCAAAGGACGCCGTGAATACGTCCCTGTAGGCTCTATGCCAGCTCCATGCTGGCAAAGCCTTAGCCGAGCACCCCGACACCTCCTCAGGCACTGCCGAAATTTGAAGTACGAAAGGTATATTCTTTCCCTTCCCGGATCTTCACCGAAATTTGAAATTCTGCTTTCGGCAGCTTCCGCATCGACGTATTTGCGCTAGGTTAGCGATCATCTATTTCCCCGATCTGGGGCTAATTCATGTTATATATTCAATTAATCATCTATAATTATGTTTTATCGAATAAATTAAGAGAACTTGTTTATGTCTGCAGTGATTGAAGAAAAAACATTTCGAGGTTTGCGAGAGGTTGCCTTATTAGGTTTGGCGGCCTGTGCATTGTTCTTTTTAATTTCACTCGTCACTTTTAGTAATGAAGATGCCGGCTGGACCCATAGCGGCAGCGGGCAAGGCATCAATAACGCCGGCGGCATGGTTGGTGCCTGGCTGGCCGATTTTACACTCAGCGTTTTCGGATTGATGGCGTATTTGTTTCCGATCATGATAATTCGCCAAGCCTATTTGATGTATGTCGGAAAAAGCCGTGAAACCGGTAAACTGAGTATTGCGGTTAGTTGGTTGGGGTTTATTGCTACCTTGATGGCTGGTACTTCATTGATATATCTGCATTTTCTGAGAATTCGTATGGATTTGCCCGGTTCGACCGGCGGCATTTTAGGCCAGGAAACCGGGGATATTTTTGTGTTGGCGTTGGGAGATTCCGGTGCGACCTTAATGTTATTAGCGATTCTATTGGCCGGTGTAACGTTATTTACGGGCTTGTCTTGGTTTAAATTGATGGATGGCGTGGGTAAATACACCTTACTGTTTTTTCGTTGGTTAGGCCAAGGACTGTTCGGGGTGCTACAAAACCAATATGAAAGACGGGTCGCGGAGTCTCCGGTTTCGGCCAAGCCTCGTGAAAAAACGAAAGGAAAAATCCTGAAAAAAACCAAAGCCGCTCCAGTAGTGGATTTGCAAGAAGAATCGTTTGTTCCACCGAGTAAAGCCAAGCCAAAGAAAATCGATTTTAGTAAGGTTTCAGAAGGCGAATTGCCGCCTTTATCGTTGCTCGATGAACGCAATATCCGGGTCAAAGGTTATTCGCCAAACGAATTGGAGGATATGTCCCGTTTGGTCGAGGAAATACTACAGGATTTCAATGTCGTGGCCGAAGTGGTTGCTGTCCATCCCGGCCCGGTAATCACTCGTTTCGAATTGCAACCCGCGGCCGGCGTTAAAGTCAGTCGAGTCAGTAGTTTGTCGAAAGATCTCGCGCGCGCGTTATCGGTAACCAGCGTTCGTATCGTCGAAGTCATTCCCGGCAAGCCTTATATCGGGTTGGAGATCCCGAATCAGGAGCGAGAAATGGTCACGCTTCGTGAGCTATTGGCTTCGCAAGGTTTCGAGAAAGCTAAATCGCCGCTGACCTTGGCGATGGGCAAGGATATTTCCGGTGCGCCGGTCGTTGCCGACCTAGGCAAGATGCCGCATGCTTTGGTAGCCGGTACGACCGGTTCCGGTAAGTCGGTTGCGATCAATACGATGATTTTGAGCCTGCTATACCGAGCCACGCCGAAAGAGGTTCGAATGATCATGATCGACCCGAAAATGTTGGAACTGTCGGTTTATGAAGGCATTCCGCATTTATTGACGCCGGTCGTGACCGATATGAAAGAGGCCAGTAATGCCTTGCGTTGGGCCGTTGCCGAAATGGAGCGCCGATACAAGTTGATGTCCAAGATGGGCGTCAGAAATCTGGCCGGTTTCAATCAATTGATCAACGATGCCGATGCGAAAGGTGAAAGTATACGCGATCCGTTTTTCGTGTTGGAGAGACCGCTCGAAGAGGGCGAGGAATTTCCGGTTTTGACGACCTTGCCGAGTATCGTGATCGTAATCGACGAACTGGCCGATATGATGATGATCGTCGGCAAAAAAGTCGAGGAGTTGATCGCGAGATTGGCGCAAAAAGCGCGGGCGGCCGGCATTCATTTGATTCTGGCGACGCAACGTCCGTCGGTCGATGTCTTGACCGGTTTAATCAAGGCCAACGTACCGACCCGGATATCGTTTCAGGTCTCTTCGCGCATCGATTCCCGGACTATTTTGGATCAGGGCGGGGCGGAAACGCTATTGGGTAACGGCGATATGTTGTTTTTGCCCTCAGGAACCAGTATTCCCATTCGCGCACACGGTGCGTTCGTCGACGATCACGAAGTGCATCGTATTGTCGAGTTTCTTAAAGAAACGGGTCCTGCCGATTATTTGGACGAAATTACGCAAGAGCGAAGCGATAATAGCGATGGGTTCGGCGGGCTTTCCGATACTGATAGTGAAACCGATGCGCTTTACGACGAGGCGGTTCAGTTTGTTACCGAAACGCGTAAGGCGTCGATATCCAGTGTGCAGCGCCGTTTTAAGGTCGGCTATAACCGTGCGGCCCGCATGATTGAAGATATGGAGGCTGCAGGTGTCGTGAGTCCGGCGGAATCTAACGGTTCGCGCGAAGTATTGGCGCCACCGCCGCCGAAAGAGTGATGTTGCGTAGAGCTCGAAAATGAATATAGCACTGGTTGGCGGTTTGATTTTGATCGTTTCCCTCGTCGGAGGCTGGTTGTTGTCGGCACAAAAAAAATCGGAAGAAAAACCGATCAAGATTATGCTCTTCATGGTGTATTTCTGGCTGTTGTTTTTTGGTCAACTGGCCATTTTGGCGATCGTCTATTACTACGATAAAAAATACGGCCTTGAATGGATCATCAGATAATTCGATTTTGTAATTATTCTACGGAAACAATCGATTCGTTTGTAAGTATTCAGTCCACCTCTTTGAAAAAGAGGGGCTAGGGGAGATTTTTTAAAATAAATCCCCCTCAATCCCTAATGTATCCCCACAAAATAGCCAAATAAAACAATTTTCTATGGCTGAAAAATTGATAGATATATTGATTTTTTTTCATCGTTCCTACGCTCTGCGTGGGAATGCATTCCGGGAAGCTCTGCGTCCCCAGAGGTCGATAATCCCGACAAGAGCAACGATACAAAAAATATGGCCTTGAATGGGTTATCAGCTAATGCAATTTTGTATACCCGTCGTAGATCAAAATTCGGCGCCTGGGTGTCCGTTAAAGGACGCCGTGAATACGTCCATGTAGGCAAAGCCTTTATCGGACACCCAGGCTCCTTCTCTGGCACTGCCGAAATTTGAAGTGCGAAAGGTATAATTATTCTCCGGGATCAATCGATTCGTTTACTTCTTATGAGGCTTCGATTTAGACCATCTGTTTTGTTTCATAGAAGCATTACGATTCGAATCCAGGAGCGTCACTAGAGGTGACTTCCGGCTTTTTTTATTTTTTTGATCTGCAGGGCGATAGCCCATAAAACATGTTCTTTGACCAAGTCGGACGGATGTTCGAGCTTGGTTTTCAAGGCCGAAACGATCGATTCCGAATAAGGGGCGTTACCGAGCGCGACCGCAATATTTCTTAGCCAGCGCTCGTGACCGATTCTTCGTATCGCCGAGCCTTCGGTATATTTCAGAAAAGTCGGTTCGTCCCATTCAAAAACTTCGAGTAATTGCCGGCTGTTGAGTTGCTGTCTGGGATTGAAATCTTTTTCGTCGGTCAAGCGGGCGAAGCGGTTCCATGGGCAAACGATCTGGCAGTCGTCGCAACCGTAAATTCGGTTGCCGATCAACGGTCTTAACGGTTCCGGAATCGATCCGTGTAATTCGATCGTCAAGTATGACACGCACAAGCGCGCGTCGACTTGATAGGGTGCAACGATCGCCCGTGTCGGGCAGATGTCGAGGCACGCCATACAACTTCCGCAATGATTGCCGGCTTTTGTATCGGGCGGCAGAGCTAAATCGGTATAAATCTCGCCGAGAAAGAACCAAGAGCCGGCCTTACGATTGATGACATTGGAATGCTTGCCTATCCAGCCCAGTCCGGCTTTCTCGGCCAACGCTTTTTCGAGAACCGGCGCGCTGTCTACGAACACCCGGTAGCCGAAGTCGCCGATTTCGTTTTTAATCCGGTCGGCCAGTTTTTGGAGGCGCTGTCTCATTAACTTGTGATAATCCCGGCCCAAGGCATATCTTGAAATATAAGCGGCTAGTGGTTCTTCAAGGTTGCGATTCATCGCTGCTGGAGGCTCGGGCAAATAGTCCATGCGCACCGAAATAACACTGCGCGTTCCCGTCTGTAAAACGGCAGGCCGGCTGCGTTTGAGTCCGTGCCGCTGCATATAATCCATTTCGCCGTGAAAACCTTTGTCCAACCAATGATTGAGATGGGCCTCTGCTTCGGCCAAATCGGTGTCGGCGATGCCGACTTGTTGAAAACCCAATTCCAGACCCCATTGTTTGATCCGTTGAGTCAGGGAAGAAAGCTGGTTTATGTTTGTTGTAGTCATTGATGATTGCGCTATTCACTCGATTGCTTTGAGTTTAATGGTTTAACAGGCTCGAGTGGGTTTCTGTTCCTGTCAGGTTCTTGCACTGTTGATGCTCGATTAGAATTCGTGTTCTGAAGGTGTTTCGAATATACTGCAACGGATGGCATCAATTGATGTGATGCGAAATTTTTTTTCGAGTTGGTAGGATTAATTTCAGCCACTTAGCTTTAATTTAATTTCCGGTCGATTTTGTTTACCGGTCAATTAAACCTTTATTGAATAGTATTTAAATGCGATTGAACAAGTACTTTATATCCATGCTGCCGATGCTGACGGTCGGTTGTGCCGGTTTAACCGGACAACAGGCGGCCGCTCCGGTTGAACCGTATTATAAAACACCGGTTCCGCAACCGGCGAAGCCTATCGTCAAAGAAAAGCCAGTTGCGCCGCCGGAGGTCAAAGCTGCTCCCTTAGAACCGCCTGCCCCTCCGGCGTGGGCAACCCCTGCCGAAAAAGTGCAATCGACTCAATTGAGTCCGGTTGCAATTGCGATGATTTCCGATGCGGACCGAAGCGCCGGTGCGGGTAATCTTGATTCGGCGGCTGCTGTTTTGGAGAGAGGGCTAAGAATCGAGCCGAGAAACGCGACTTTGATTTATAAATTGGCTGAAGTTCGTCTTAAACAAGCGAAGCCTAAACAAGCCGAGGACTTGGCTAAAAAATCGGCGATATTGGCGGGTTCCGATAGCAG
The DNA here is from genome assembly GCF_050611805.1 of Methylotuvimicrobium sp. Taxonomy (NCBI): domain Bacteria; kingdom Pseudomonadati; phylum Pseudomonadota; class Gammaproteobacteria; order Methylococcales; family Methylococcaceae; genus Methylotuvimicrobium; species Methylotuvimicrobium sp. Next base: position 61,732 of record NZ_JBNGHF010000003.1, on the reverse strand, counting down.
GTTAAAAAAACGTTGCTGGCTCTTGATCGCCGAAGCAAAAAAAATGCAAGGGGATTTGGCGGGGGCTATGGATGCGCGATTGAAAGCCGAAAATTTGTAAATGATAGTTGAAAGTTCGATTAGAGCTTTCAACTTCGCAAAACTATGTTGATCGGCTAGTACCCAGTCATTTTTACAATGTCGGGTAAAAATCGTTTAGCTCGGCGTAAATCCGCTTTACTTTTACCTGTGAAGACAAGATTGGCTGAGTACTAGGGTATTAATTTTAAAAAGAGCAGTTTATTAAATCATTGAGGCTCTAAACTGCCCATCCTTTGCGTTCAGGTCGATCGCTATTTGAGTACTTGAACTGCTCTTCCGGAGTTGAGGGTTGTTGCTACACAATGCCCGACTTGTTTCTACTCGGCGCGATTGCGGCGAAAAACGTTCAGACTTGCTAAAGCGATTCCGAACAGAACCAATGCGCCGGGAAGCGGAACCGGAGCAGAAAAGTTGCTAATTGTTGATTGAGCTCGACCAAAGAGGCTGTCCAATGATGCTTGGCGAAAACCGAATACATCTCCAAGCTGAACATTAAATTCAAAAACACCGGATTGAGTTAAAGAGCCTCCATCTGCCGATAAAGCATATTCAGTGCCGTTATGGAGAAAAGACAACGGATCCCATTCGGCTGATTCATCGGTTGTTTCATAAGACCAATTGAATGAGAGCATGCCGGTAGCATCCGCGCTTATTGTAAAGTCGATAGTTGCAAAGAGTTCTTCCGGATCAATGGCGTTATCGCCTCCAATCAATGTAATGGAGTTTGGTGCATTGTTAAGGTCGATAGAGGCATCGGATCCTGGGGTAATCGCAGTTTGCCAATTACTAACATCATAATAGCCCTCGAAACTAGCGTTTGCCGGCGAGATAACGATCATAGTGCCTGCGATTATAAATGATTTAAATAGCTTTATTTTATGCTTCATGGTGATAATCCTTGTTATTGAGGTCAGAAGAATGGATTTTTGATATATTAAGCAAAATTGTTGCCTATATGTTAATTCTATTTAAAAACAATCGCTTATGTTTTAATAGAAAAAAAGAAGTTGATTGTTTGTAAAAATAGCTGACAAATTATCGGCGCCTTGTTGTTTTTTAAAATTATTGAATCGTTGAGCTAATATGAAATATTTTTATGCGCATTGTTCCAAGAAAAGCCCAATCAATTGGGTGAAGCAACTCGCTCTTTTATCCTAAGACGCCCGAAAAATCTATTTGTCGGCAAATGGTTTGTTAATGCTTAAATCGCTATCAATTATGAAAAAAATAGAACTTATTTGAAAAATACAATATTATCTAAGAACCTGGAAGATTGGTTTTTTTCATTCTATAGATTTTAATATGGTAGGAAAATATTTAATTATCAATGGTTAATCTATTTTTGGTTTATATGTTTTTTTATCGTGGGTGTTGCGGCAGCAGGGAACTACCGTCAGTATCTGATTTCAGGTTTTCTTGATTAAGTTTAACTATCCTAGAGGGTTCAGGTGTTTGGGTTCCTCGACAGGCAATGTCTCGCGCCTTCATGAAGATGAACGATTCCGTGTGCGAACGAATTTGGTAAACAAATGCTTGAAAGGTATTCGGCATCTCTCGGGATAAGTGTAAATAAAGTCGACAATCCCGATTTTCGTTAATGCTAGTCTACGTGAGTCGTGGTCCTAAAATTTAATTTTTTATAAAAGACAGGGTCCGAGAATTTTTCTTTATTCTTTTTGAATGGGTTTAACTATGAAAAAAATGATTATGCTTGGGATTTTCCTATCTGCCGGGATGGCTGGCGAGGTTGCCGCTGACTGTGAGCCAACGACAAAACTTTCGCCTACCGCCTTAACTACTCTTTTACCGGGTAATACTGTTTGTGCTCAAAAGGCTAATGGCGATAAATGGCAGGAATTTCATGAGCCAAGCGGAAAGTTATTCGACTATAAGAAAGGCCCGAACGATCCGATTGATCCGACTAAAGAATTAGGAATATGGGAATTTGCCAGTCGAGGTCAGATTTGTTACCGCTACGGTGGCGGTGCATTTAATTATTGTTACTCTATTCATAAAGTACCCGATCAAGAGCTTTACCAGTTTTGCAATACAAATGGTTTGGACGTAACGGCAAGCATTGTACCGGGAAATAATGGCTGCGGATTTAATTGAGGCGGTTTTATAAAAATTAATAACGGGCCATTCTTACCGCTAGTAGGTCTGAGCAATCAAAATATCAAAGTCGCTCCCGGTCTAATAATTCCCAAGATCTCGAATGCTTGTAATGAGGCATCCAGCGTTAAAGGCTTAATCGATTCGTCGCTAAGGCCTAATGTCTCCCAGGCTTCCGGCAGATAGGTCGGGTTGAAGTCTTCGAAGTCATAGGTTTTTACCGAGCAGGGCTCGATACTCGCGGCGATTTTAGCCGCCACATGCAGGATGCACGCATCTTGAAGGATATCGTCCGCTTTCATCGGATCGGTTTGCGCAGCGACTAATTGCCAAATGCTGCTCGGTAATTTCCATTCCTTCAATAATTCGGCGCCGAGTTCGGCATAGGTAAAACCGAAAATGCGTTGCTCGGCTTCGGCGACCGCATCCTCGCCTTGGTCTTTAAAACTCAAGGCTTCGCCGGCTTTTTCCGGAAACTGGCTAAACAAAATCAACTTGCCGATGCTATTTAATAAGCCGGCGATGAAAAAACGTTCGCGCTCCCTTCTCTTACATTGTTCTGCCAATAGTCGGGCCAATACGCCGCAGGTGATGCTGTGATACCAAAACGTCTCCATGTCGACCAAGTCTTCCGGAATGTCCTGAAAGGTCGATGCCACCGACGTCGCGATAACTATATTTCGTAATTCTTGCCGGCCAATCATCGAAATCGCGCGAGAAACCGTATCGACTTTTCCCGGAAATCCATAATAGGCACTATTTACCAATTTTAACAATTGGGCTGTCAATGCCGGGTCGTGAACGATGATTTCTTCCAATTGATCGTTGCTGGCTTTATCGGAGCTTAGGAGTCCATTGACGCGCAATGCAACATCCGGCAAGGTATATAAAGAACCGACTTTTTCGATCAATGACTTAGGTACCATAATGCTCTCTCGAACTTTGTTTTTTAAAGTGATGATAAGTATAGGTGCTCTAGTAAATTTTGCGTAATTATTCACATCCCCCTATCGTTCCCACGCTATAGCGTGGGAATGCAGCCCGAGACGCTCTAGCGTCTCGTACCGCTGGAGCGGTACTCAGGCATTCCCACGCAGAGCGTGGGAACGATAATTACGCGGGACTGAATAGTTCGACTTTTTCATGTTTCCTCGTTCCCACCGCTCCAGCGTGGGAATGCATACCGATCTTGCCTCGGCTGACAAGGTATGGGTTCCCACGGAGGACCGTGGGAACCAGAAAAAAATTACTGTTTTGCAATCTTAGCCAATGAGGCCTCGATACCATTTTTTGTCGCCCAACGTTCCCGACTTTCCCTCACCTAGCGTTAGGTGAGGGACGATCTGAGGATCGCTCCCACAGAGCATCCGGCCCCCTTTTGGGAGCGACGCCTTCGTCGCGATTTCGAAGCCACTGATGTTCCATATCCGCAGATTTATCAAACAACACCGTTTCCAGGTATACGATGACCTCTGTTTAGCAAGTTTACCGATACTTTTATATAACGATGAGCGCAGAGCGTGGGAACGATAATTACGCGGGACTGAATAGTTCGACTTTGTCATGTTTAAGTATTTGAATATTTTTGTGTCTTTCGTGGACAAAATGCTTTTTCTATGATGATTAAGAGATAGCGAATCCGAACAACATTTTTGTGGTCATGCCTTTTCATTAATCAAACCCATTGGTATCAATGGGGCGCTTTCCTGCCTGGGCGGCGTGCCGTCCAAAGCATCGATATAGCCGGGATTGAGTCCTTCGGCTTCTAATTGTTTTTTTAAATGTTCGATATTCTGTTTGATAAGGCCGGTTACTGTCTCTTGTTCGCTCCAAAAATGCGCATTGATTTTGTCGTCCAAATAAGACAATTTGCAGTGCAGCGTTCCTAAATTAGGCGGCGTTATCGTCAAAAAAACCGACCATTTGGTTTGTTCGTCCTGTTCGGAACCGTTACGTTTATCGCGCTCGATTTCTATTTTGACAGATTGCGCCTTGCTTTCGCCGAGGAATGGTATTTCCAGAAGCCAGACTTGTTTCGGCGAGTCGTCCTTGGGTAATGAGGCGAGTTGATCCAGAGTCAACTTAGCGACGCTATTTTCGGTCTTTTGCAGCAAATTTTTGAGTTGTTCCATTTCCGTAGCGTTGACCGGTTTTTCCGATTGAGGGGCCGTTTCCGGTTTGAGAATCTGGATCAATTTGAGTAATAAGCCTTTGAAATCCGATTTGAGAAGATCCGGTTGCTGTTTGGTCAATTCGAGCAATCGGGATTCGAGGAACAAACCGGAACGTTCGACTGCCGTTTTAAGTGTCTTACCGTCGGTCAATTGTTCCGGTCTTTGGAGATTTTGCAGTATTTCTTGGGCTAATTTTATCAATGTTTCGGAAACGGTTTTATTGGTTTGCAGAGACGGCAAGTCGGCAATGAGTTGATTGAGTAGTACGGTTGGCGTTTCGTGTCTCGGTAAAATGTCACGGACGACTGCCGGAATGTCACGGCGCGCGATCGGTAAGGTTTCGATTCCGCCGGTATTTTCGCGGCCAAGGGTAGCCGGAATATCTCTGAGAGTTGCCGGTACGATTTTAATTTCCCGGGATTGTCCGTGCCGGGCAATCTCCACAATAACGTTTTGTCCGGGCTTCAGATTTTGAACGGAATTTTTATCGGCCCGTAATTCAACCGTTTGCCAAGGCGTGCCCGCAGTTGATTTATCGGTCGAAAACGAAAGTTGAATTCTATCCGGGCCTACCGATACGACTTTAGCCTGTATCGATTCACTGGACGGTGGCGGTAAGCGGTTAAACGAGGTCTTGTCGGGCGTGGCGGTATCGAGTTTGGTTGCAGGAGCAGCCGCTTGTTCCGTTAGGGTAACCGGAGCGTTTTTGGTCTGTGACGGATTGGAATCTATTTTAAATTCGAGCGTCGGTATCAGCCGGGTAACGATGAGTTTTAAGGGTTGGCCATTTTCCAATGGTAAAGGCCGGTTGCTTTGAACCTCTACGGTATGATCGTTAATTTTTAAAGCGATGCCAGTTTGTTTGTTGTCGATTCGAATCACTGTAGCATCGAGCGCTTGACCGATTTTTTGTGCCAACGGATGATCTTTTACCTTGGCTAACGCGGTAAGCGTTTGAGTATTGACCGGTAATTTTATGTCCACCGCGACGACCTCAATCAGTATTCGTTCGGTTATTTGTGTTTCGCAATCAACGATTCGAGCCATCGATCGATTTTATCTACGATTTCTCGGCGCAACTTCGGTTTGGAAAACAATTGTTCGTGATGGCTTTTTCCGATAAGCGGCACGACTTCGTTCAGGGGGTGTTTTTCGATTGTTACGGCCGCGAAGTCGATGTTACCCCAAGCTGCGGTAATTGGGTCGAATTCGGAATAAATCAACAAATAGGGCGTGTCGAAATCGGCCATGTTTCGTCTGAATTGAATGATTTCCTTTTGCACGCCTTGCACGTAACGCAGTATCGTCCGATGCATGATGTAGCGATCATGTTTATGGCGTAAGCGCTCGACTTCCCAATCGCTGAGATAGGCTGAGACCCAGTCCGGGCTGCTGGGTGAAAATAAGTTTCGCATGCCGGGCAACGACAAAAATTCGATGATGCCGTTTTGTAAAGGCACGGTTAGCAAAGCCGTGATTTGATTGAACAGCATCAGCGGGAATGCTTCGTCATGCGGATGGAGGAAATGCTCCTGAGTATGATAGGAAAAACGGATCAAAGGGTTTTGAAACCAACCGCGCCAGCCCGGGACTTCGGTCACCGCGAACGCGGGGCCAGTAAAAATGATGCCGTCGACCGAATTTTGTAGTTTGGCTTCGAGTAAATAAGAAGCGCTGACCAATGACCCGAGGCTATGCGATAGAATAACCAGCGGCTTGTCGTCTCCCGCACTTTCATCGCAGCGTTGTCTCAGATGCTGGATCGCCAATCCCACGTCGCTACGCATCGCATCGAGGTTTCTGAGTTGGGCTTGTTTCAAAAACGCCGAGCCGACATCAAACTCATCGGCGCCGGCTTTGAGGCTTTCATGCGCCTCTAAATAGACCGGATTACTCAAACCATGTGCGGTCATATCGATGCCGGCGACGAGGTAACGGTTTGCGAAATGCCGGGCGATTTCAGCATAGCGGCCGGTGTGTTCGTTCATGCCGTGTACGATCAAAATACAAGCTTGGATGTCGTCGGTCGATTGCGAGGGTTGCCGGATTTGCATATGACGCCGTGATTCGCCGTTTTCCACCGGCAAAAAAATCGACTCTCCCCAAATCGGGAAAGGTTCCGTTGCGATTTGCGAATGCGAACAGCCGCTCCCGATAAGCGGCAGGGCTAAACAGCACGAAAAAGCGATAAGCTTGAAAGAGTTTGTCATAAAGTGAAGAATGCGACTCGGTTGGGTTTTTGGCAATGATTTTTTTGATCATGATAAGCAGGTGATGCCAACATCCCGATTAACGAAGATTTCGATTCACAATAAACCGAACTTTTTACGCTGACAAGTCTCGTAAATGATGAATCCGGCATGATTCATTTCATATTGAGACGCGGTTTATCATAACTAAGCCTAGACCTTTTCGGCGAATGCTGAAATGATCGGCGAGGAGGACGAAAACAGTGAATAAACAATTCCGATTATTATTTTTTGCATTCATGCTGTTTGGTGTGACTAACTATGCGCTGGCCGGCGAGATGGCCTATGAGCGGCAGCGCAATAGCCTGGTCGATGCGATTCAAGCAGATGTCAGGTCGACAAGCTATTTTCTCGGCAAAGACGCGTTGGATGAGAAAGTTTTGCAGGCCTTGCGTAAAGTGCCCCGGCATGAATTCGTGCAGGAGGCTCAGCGTCTTAATGCCTATCTGAATAGACCGTTGCCGATCGGATATGGGCAGACGATCTCTCAGCCCTATATCGTCGCGATCATGACCGATTTGTTGGACCTTGACGAAAATAGCCGCGTATTGGAAATCGGTACCGGTTCGGCTTACCAGGCAGCCGTTTTAGCGGAAGTGGCAGGTAGCGTCTATACGATAGAAATTATCGATGCTTTGGCGGAACGGGCCGCGGGTGATCTAAAACGCTTAGGCTACGATAAGGTACACTCGCGCGCGGGCGACGGTTATTATGGCTGGGAAGAGGCTGCGCCGTTCGATGCGATCATGGTGACCGCGGCCGCCAGTCATATTCCGCCGCCGTTGATTAAGCAATTGAAACCGGGCGGACGCATGATCATTCCGGTCGGAGGCCGTTTTACCGTGCAGCATCTCGTGCTGGTGAACAAGGATCAAGAAAACCGCATTACGAGCCGACAGTTATTGCCGGTCAGATTTGTGCCTTTAACGGGAGATCGTTAAGCCATGACACGAAGACCGGCTTTTCCGCTGTTATTGGCGATTGCGGCCACTTCGTCCGGTTCTTTGGCCTATGAAGTGCTGTTGATGCGCTTGTTTTCGATCGTACAATGGCATCATTTTGCTTATTTGATCATCAGTTTGGCCTTGCTCGGATACGGCGTGAGTGGTGTGTTTTTGGCATTCAATCGGGAGCGTTTGATCGGTGTCTACGGGTTGGCTGTCACGATCAATCTGCTGTTATTCGGCATGGCCGCGCCTGCTTGTTTTCTAATCGCGCAACAAATCCCGTTTAACCCGGCCGAACTGTTATGGGCGACAGAACAGCTTGGCTATTTAAGCGGTCTGTATTTATTACTGTCATTGCCGTTTTTTTTCGCCGCGAATGTGATTGGTTTGTCTTTTTTTCGCTATCGCCGCGATGTCTCGTCGATTTATGCGGCCGATTTATGCGGAGCGGGCATCGGTAGCCTGAGCATCATTGCCTTGTTGTTCGTCTTATTCCCGGAAAAAATATTGCCGGTCATCGGCGGTTTGAGCATTGTTGCCAGTTTGTTAGTGCAGCGTTTGTTTTTCCGGCGCTGGCGAGTCGGGGTGAGGTTTACCGTCGGTGCGGCTACCGTGGCCGCAATCTTCGTACTGGCCTTGCAGAACTGGACTCTAAACATCTCGCCTTATAAAGGCTTGAGCCAGCAATTGAGAATTCGGGGAACTAAAGTCGTCGAGAATTATTCCAGCCCGCTGGGTCTTTTAAGCGTCATCGAAAGCACGCAAATGCCGCTACGCCATGCGCCCGGATTGAGTCTGAATGCCGATGCCGAACCGCCCGAGCAATTGGGCGTCTTTACCGATGCCGACAATTTGTCGGCGATCACGCGTTATGACGGTAACCCCGATAATCTGGCTTATTTGGATCAAAGCACATCGGCCTTGCCTTATCATTTGCAAGACCTCGGAGAAGTGTTGATTTTGGGGGCGGGAACCGGTAGCGATGTGTTGCAGGCACTTTATCACAAGATACCGGCTATCGATGCGGTCGAGTTGAACCCGCAAACGATCGCTTTAATCAAGGATAAACATGCCGATTTCGCCGGCCATATTTACAGCGATCCTCGGGTTCGGTTGCATACCGCCGAAGCACGTGGTTTTGTTGCGACTTCGCGTGATCGCTATGACTTGATCAATCTTTCACTGCTTGACGCATTTGGCGCTTCGTCAGCCGGGCTTTATGCGCTGGCGGAAACCTATCTGTATACTGAGCAAGCGCTTAAGGCTTATTTGGAACATTTGACGCCGGGCGGTTATCTGAGCATGACGCGCTGGATCAAGATACCGCCGCGCGACACGCTTAAATTAATCGCGACCGCCAGCGCTGCCTTAAAAACGTTGGGTAGCGAACACCCTGAACGAAGCATCGTGTTGATTCGCAGTTGGCAAACCGCGACGATGCTGATCAAAAACGGGACGTTTTCCGAAGCGGAGTTGGCCGCTTTACGGCGATTTCGCGATGAACGAGGTTTCGATGCCGATTATTATCCGGGGGTTGCCGAGACTGAAGTCAATCGCTTCAATATTTTACAGGAGCCGTATTATTATCAAGCGGCAACGGCATTGCTAGGCGAGGAGCGCGAAGCGTTTATAGCCGATTACAAATTCAATATCAAACCTGCCACCGACGATCGGCCGTATTTCTTTCATTTTTTCAAATGGCGGACCTTACCTGAAATCTGGTCGCTGCTGGGCCAAGGCGGCATGTCCTTATTGGAAAGCGGCTATTTATTATTGATTGTCGGTTTAGCGCAGGCGGTCGCTGTCAGTTTTTTGTTGATCATCGTGCCGCTTTGGTTTTGGAAGCGCAAACTGGGTATCGAAACCGGCTCTGCGATGCATTGGCGTATCTTCTTTTATTTTTCATGTCTCGGTTTGGCTTTTCTGTTCGTAGAAATTGCGTTTATTCAAAAATTTATCCTGATTCTGCACCATCCGCTGTATGCCATTACCGTTGTGGTCAGTACCTTTCTGTTGAGCGCCGGGATCGGTAGCCGTTTTTCCAAAAAACTGTCCGACAAGAATAACCGGTTATGGATTGCCATGCCGATTGCCGCAAACGTGTTGTTAAGCGCTGCTTATATCTTGGAGTTTCAATTCATTACCGGCTTTTTATTGCAACGTAGCGAATTCAGTAAGGTACTCGGTTCGATAGCCTTGATCGTACCGCTAGGATTTTTCATGGGCATGCCGTTTCCGATGGGCATGGCGAGCCTTGGGCGTAGCGTTCCGGCATTGATTCCTTGGGCTTGGGGCGTAAACGGCTGTGCTTCGGTTATAAGTGCGATATTAGCGGCGCTGATAGCGACCGAGTTCGGCTTTACCGTCTTGGTGTTTTCGGCATTGTGGCTCTATGCGTTGGCGGCGTTGAGTTTTCCTGCCGCTGAGAACAGAGTTCGTTGATTCAGAATAGATCCATTTGAATCGGGCCAGATTTAAAACGGGAACAATCGAGTGCCGGCATGCCGGAATCGAGTCCGAGTCTGCGCGTAGCAATGCGAAAGCGTTGCGCTATTAGATCGGCATAGACGCCTTCTCCGCGTAGCCGGGTACCGAAACGCGGATCGTTAGCGCGCCCGCTTCGGCAGTCTCGAATACGATTGATTACATGCTTGGCTTGATTTGGAACGTGCGTATTCAGCCATTCTTCGAATAATTCCGACACTTCAAGCGGTAGCCGGATCAGGATATATTCGGCGGATTGCGCGCCGGCTTCGGCAGCGATTTTGAGAATGCTTTCCAATTCCGAATCGGTGAGTACCGGAATCACCGGGGCGAGCATGATATTGACCGGTATTTTATTCTCATGTAGCCGTGTAATGGTTTGCAGTCGGCGCTGTGGCGAACTTGCTCTAGGCTCGAGTGTTCGGGAAAGTTCGGGTTTTAATGTGGTGAGCGAAAGATTAACCTGAACTAAATTGCTTTCGGCCATCGGCGCTAATAAATCAATGTCGCGTTCAATCATGGCTGATTTGGTCGTAATCGTGCATGGATGGCGGAATTCGCTCAATACTTCGAGTATTTCCCGGGTGATGTGGTATCGGCGTTCGATGGGTTGATAAGGGTCGGTGTTGGCGCCTAAGGCTATCGGCGTACAGCGATATTTGCGGCTTTGAAGTTCTTTGCGCAATAATTCTGCGGCTTCGGGTTTTGCCGTGAGTTTGGTTTCGAAATCCAGACCCGGCGACAAGCCCAAATAAGCATGAGTCGGGCGAGCGAAACAGTAAATGCAGCCGTGTTCGCAGCCTCGATACGGGTTGAGTGATTGTTCGAAAGGAATGTCGGGCGATTGGTTACGGCTGATGATTGTTCTTGCGGTTTCCAGCGAAACTTCAGTGTGTAGCGGGGTTTCGATGTCGAAATAATCCCAACCGTCGTCAAACGCCTCACGGCTTTCTAGGTTATAACGGCCGTTAGGGTTGCCGGCCGCGCCTCGGCCTTTATGCGGAGGGATGGAAATCATTGGTTGAGTTGGGCTTTAGTTTGAAATCGCGGCCATGCCGGCCGCGACTTGAAAACGATCTTGAGATCGGTTTTACATTTTATGGCCTTTCATCATTTTATGCATTTTCATCATTTGCATATGATGTTGTTCCATTAGTTTTAATTGTTCGTCTTTAAGCTTTTGTTGTTTGGCGGGGTCTTTCTCGGCCAGAATTTTATTCGTTAGCCCATGCAATTTCAGTTGGTATTCTTGTTTCATTTTTAAATGTTCGCGCATTTTTTCATGATCCATACCGCCCATGTCACCCATGCCTCCCATTTTTCCATGGTCCATCTCGCCTTTTCCTTGCATCTTGCCGTGATCCATTTTTCCTTGGCCCATTCCTTCCATTTTCCCTTTGCCGCCCATGTCATGATCCATTTTCATTTCATGTTTCGGTTTTGCAGGCGTGTCTTCCGCTGCAACGGATACTTGGGTTAATGCGGATAATGCAATGATTGAAGCTAAGCTGATTATTTTTTTCATCGGGATTTTCCTCGGTTTTGTGATTATTTTTGATGTTCGCATTCAAAACTGGAAACATTCCTCGAACAAAGCATAGCCAATCCGAAAATGCGCCAAGTTTAAATGGAACGCTGATAAATCCTGACATAAAAGTCCGCGAATCGCTAGCGATAAAAATGCCCGTGTTAAGAACTGTCCGGTTTAATCATTTACACGCATCGTTAGTCGGGGGATTAAAAATGCTAAACTCGTAATCGAGAGAGTGATTCGATCGTTAATTTATACCTTTCGCACTTCAAATTTCGGCAGTGCTTGAGGAGGCACCGGGGTGTGCGACAAAGGCTTTGCCAGCATGGAGCTGGCATAGAGCCTACAGGGATGTATTCACGGCGTCCTTTGACGGACACCCCGGTGCCGAATTTTGATCTACGGGGTATAGGAGGCAATCATGGCGCGTGAAAGGTGGAACTCGCAGCTTGGTTTTTTGATGGCCGCGGTCGGTTCGGCGATCGGATTAGGTAATATCTGGCGGTTTAGTTATCTGGCTTACCAACACGGCGGCGGGGCTTTCCTGATTCCTTATTTGACGGCGTTACTAACGGCCGGCATTCCGCTGTTGATACTGGAAAACGGCATCGGTCATGAGCGCGTCGGTTCCGCGCCGTTGGCTTATCATAAAATAAGCCCACGCTGGGAATGGCTCGGCTGGTGGTCGGTGATTTTCGTCATGTTCGGTATCGAGCTCTACTATTCGGCGATTATCTCGTGGTGTTTGAATTATTTTGCGCTCTCGTTCGATTTGGCTTGGGGAGACGATCCTAACGCCTATTTTTTCAAGCATTTTTTACGAGTAAGCGATAGTCCTTTTCGATTAGGAGAAATTCGAACGCCTATTTTATTCGGTCTTATCCTTACATGGCTCGCGATTTGGTTAGTGGTTTACCGTGGAATCCAAAAAGGCATCGAGCTGGCCAATAAAATCATGATGCCTGTTTTATTGTTACTGACCGTTGTCTTAGTGGCTTGGTCTCTTCAATTGGACGGAGCGTGGCATGGCATTCAAGTGTATATCACGCCGGATTTTTCCCAGCTCAACGATCCGCAAGTCTGGATCGATGCCTACAGCCAGATTTTTTTCACGCTGAGCCTCGGTTTCGGAATCATGATCGCTTATGCCAGTTATTTGCCGGATAAAACCGACATCACTCGAAATGCGGTGTTGATTGCATTGATCAATAGCGCGTATTCGTTGCTAACCGGTTTCGGCGTGTTCGCGGTGTTAGGCTTCATGGCGCAAAGCGAAGGCAAGGAAATTGCCGATGTGGTGACGCAAAGCATCGGTTTGGCGTTTGTCGCTTATCCGAAAGCCATCGGTCTAATGCCGGGCGGTAATCTGTTCGGTGCGTTATTTTTCTTAAGTTTGACAGTCGCCGGATTATCATCGGCGGTATCGATCGTCGAGGCTTTCGTTTCGGCGGTAATCGATAAATTCAATTTCGATCGTAAATTGCTGGTGACCTTCGTTAGCGTATTCGGTTGTCTCGGCAGCATCGTGTTCACAACGCAAAGCGGTTTACTTTGGCTGGATATCGTCGATCGTTTTATCACCCATTACGGCTTGGTCACGGTCGGTATTTTGGAATGCATCGTGATCGGTTGGGCTTTCGACTTGTTCAAGTTGCGCCAGCATATCAACCGGATATCCAGTTTGAAATTAGGAATGGGCTGGATATTGTTAATCAAAGTATTCGTTCCGTTGATGCTCGGCATCATCTTTTTCGGCGACATTTACAACGAACTGCAAAGGCCCTACGGCGGTTACAGTTGGGCGGCCTTAATTCTAATCGGAAGGGATTGGTTGATTCTGACTTTGATCGCGGCCTTTATCGTTGCCGGCAGACCTTGGCGAAGCGATCGCCCGAGTAAACCGGGGCGATCGATCAAGAGCAGAGTGGGGCCGAGTGCCTCATAGCCGCGCCTTGGCTATCGAAGCCATTGACGGTCAAATCGGTGAAGAGGGTATTTTGGCTGGTACTTGTTTATGAGGTCAACAACGGGTCTAATCGGCTTTGTTGCTCCAGCGCGTACAAATCGTCGAAACCGCCGACATGGAAATCGCCGATATAGATTTGCGGTACCGTTCTGCGCTTGGTTTTGAGCATCATTTCCTGTCTCAAACCTGGTTCGGAGTCGACATTGATTTCGTTGTAAACCGCGCCTTTTTTGTCGAGTAGGCGTTTGGCCATTGTGCAGTAAGGACAGAAATTCGAGGTATAAATAATGATATTCGACATAATATTAATAGTTTCTAATATAGCCTAGTTATTCTACTGTTTATCGATCGTGTCTTCAATGCGTAATGCATCGCCCAGTGCTTTTATCAATAGCCATGCCGCGTGTTCGATCGAATCGCCGAAGGCGACGATGCCGTCTTGATGGCCGAGCATACTGAATATCTGTCTATCGTCGAGTCGTCCGGATTGAAAGAGTTCGGCGACGGCTCGGGCCATTTGCGGAGTTCCGTAAGCGGCATCGGCCGGCGTATGGGGGAGGGCGAGTTCGGCGGTTTTTTGCCAAATTTCGGGGCTATGAATATGAATGACCGATCGAATCGAGGCGTCTTGACTATAAACGCAGGCATGAGTAATCGCTTCCGAAGACGGCTTGGACAGGCCTTTAGATTGAAGAAAATAGCGCTCGATATCGGTATTCCACACTTTGCAGTAATGCTCGCGGCTCAATTCTGCGATATGGCCGGTTTGCGTTCCGCTGATCATAAACGCATTGCTATTGAGATCCGGTTTCAAACTGATGTTGCCGTATCCGAGCCCGCCGTAACGCGCGGGATCTCTGCCAATCAAGCCGAGTTTGAATAAGATCGAACGCCATGCGTTGAGAGAGCTTAAGGAAATTACTTGATCGATAGGCTGGTTTTGATGATCGAAGCGAAATTTAATGACGCCTTCTTGTTCTTGCATAAATGATGGCGATTTACGAGGGAAGGGAGGCGCTAAAGCCAATCGGCTTGGCAGTGTGCTTGATAAGAGGTCGGTTTCGTTGAATACGAAGGCGCTGCCGAAGCAGCGCCTGATAGAGTTACATCTGCGATTGCAGATAATTTTGCAGGCCGATTTTGCCGATCAATTCCAGTTGCGTTTCCAGCCAATCGAGATGATCTTCCTCGCTGTCGAGAATATGCTCAAAAATTTCTCTGGAGACAAAGTCTTTTACCGTTTCGCAATAAGCGATCGCTTCTCTGAGAACCGGAATCGCTTGTTGTTCGAGTTTTAAATCGCAAGCCAGCATTTCTTCGGGGTTTTCACCGACCAATAATTTACCGAGGTTTTGAAGATTTGGTAGGCCTTCGAGAAACAGTATTCTTTCGATCACTAGATCGGCGTGCTTCATTTCATCGATCGATTCGTGATATTCCTTCTCGTTGAGTTTGGCAAACCCCCAGTTTTTATACATCCTGGCATGCAAAAAATATTGATTGATCGCGGTGAGTTCGTTTTCCAAAACTTGGTTAAGGTATTGGATGACTTTTGCGTCTCCTTTCATGGCGGCTCCGATAATGATAATGAGATGGTCGATGTTCGGCAAAGACTTATGCAGCGTCTATTGGTCTTTGACGAGATATGGAATTCAATAGGTTCTGAATAATACAATATTTTATAAATTCTGCACATTCAAAAAAATGGTGCTGTACTGGCGTGATGGTTCCAAGGCTTCAAGAAATTTAAGCAAAAAAACGGGCAAACCGACGGAGGTCAAGCATCGGTTTGCCCGGTAACAGCAAGTAATCAATTAGGCGAAAGCAGCTTGCGGCATCAACTGATGTTCGGCATGGCTTTCGTCGAGAATTTGTTTGACGTGGCGGCTGCATTTGCCGCATACACTGCCGACGCCTAAACACTGATTTAGGTGTTTGCGTGAACAGTGGCCGTTTTCAATAGCGGATTTGATTTGCTTATCGGTAACCGCCTTACAGACACAAACATACATGAGTCATGCTCCAATAAATGTTGGTTATGCAAATAATAACAATTCTCATTAGAATGTAAAGCAGTTTTTTATAATTTGAGCAATTGATCGCAAATAGAGGGATGAGGGGAAAGATGAAAGAGGGTAACTATTTAGTCCCCCGGAAATTATCGTTCCCACGCTCTGCGTGGGAACGCCTGAGTACCGCTCCAGCGGTACGAGACGCTAGAGCGTCTCGGTCTTCATTCCCACGCCAGAGCGTGGGAACGATAGGGGGGTGAATAATTACGAAAGAGGAAAGGTGTACGGTGGCTTTTTGGTGTTTAGCGTAAATCTTGGTTCAAAAGGCTGGCATTGCCGCCGATCGCTGCGGTATTGATTGTGACGGTTTGTTCGACTGCGAAGCGTTTTAGATAATCGGGTCCGCCGGCTTTCGGACCAGTTCCGGATAGGCCCATTCCGCCGAAGGGTTGTACGCCTACCGTCGCGCCTATCATGTTGCGGTTGATATAAAGATTACCGACTTTGGCTTGCTGCTGAATCTTGCGTGCCGTTGCGTTGATTCGGCTGTGAATGCCCAGCGTCAAGCCGTAGCCGGTAGCGTTGATGTCGTCGATTACTTGCTCTAGGGCATCGTTTGGATATCGGACGATATGTAGTATCGGGCCGAACACTTCTTCTGTCAGTTGCGCAAGCGAGTCGATTTCGATTAATGTGGGGGCAAAATAGGTCCCTTCAGGCAAGTCGGGCGGTAACGGCGATTGATATATGACTTTGGCTTGTTGCCGCATGGCTTCAACATGAGCGTTTAATTTATCCAAGGCCTTATGGTCGATGACCGGGCCGATATCGCTGGCATAATGACCGGGGTCGCCGATCGTCAACTGCTGCATCGCGCCGGTCAGAAGTTCGATGATTTTATCGGCGGTTTCGTGGGGCAGGAATAATGCCCGCAAGGCCGAGCAGCGTTGGCCGGCGCTATTGAATGCGGATTGCACTGCATCCAATACCAATTGTTCCTTGTGCGCCGATGTGTCGGCGATCATCGCATTTTGACCGCCGGTTTCGGCGATCAATGGCGCGATAGCCTGGTGTTCGGCGAGTTGCCGATTGATCGAACGCGCCGTTTCGGTTGAACCGGTAAACGCGACGCCGGCAATACGCGGATCCCTAAGCAACAGGGGGCCGATTTCAGAACCGATGCCCGGTACGAAATTCAATACCGAGCCCGGAATGCCGGCTTGATGCAGAATTTTGACGCAAGCTGCCGCGGTGAGCGAAGTCGCTTCGGCCGGTTTAGCCACGACCGTATTGCCGGCCGCTAGCGCTGCAGCGATTTGGCCGGTAAAAATGGCAATTGGAAAATTCCACGGGCTGATGCATAAAAATACGCCGCGGCCGCAATAAGTCAAAAAATTATCTTCGCCGCACGGTCCGGGTAAAGCCATCGGGCGATCGAACAACTCAAGAGCGCGTGCGGCATAGTAGCGGCAAAAATCGACTGCTTCTCTGACGTCGGCCAAGGCGTCTTTGATTGTTCTGCCGCCTTCGCGGACGCATAAAGAGACCAGTTCGGTACGGTTATACTCGAACAAATCGGCAGCATTGTTAAGATAGCGCGCTCGTTTTTGCACGTTAGTCGAACGCCATGCATCAAAAGCCTCAGATGCGGTGTCGAGAGCGTCGGCAACGGTATCGGAATTGCAAAATGCAACGCTACCGACTTTATGCGAATGATTGGCGGGATTTACGATAACCCGTTCGAAACCGGCAGGGCTTATTCCGTTAATCAACGGGCCGGCATGATGAGAGATGCCGGATAGTTCGTCGAGGCGTTTTTGCAACGAGTACAACTGTTCGGTATCGGCCAGATTGAAGCCTTCCGAATTGCGTCTTTCCTTACCGAATAGATCGACCGGCAGCGGTACGCCGGTTTTCTCGAAATCATTGAGTTCAAGCCAGAAAGTGACTGGATTTTGCACGATGCGTTCAATATCGATATCGGAGTTTTCGATTTGATTGACGAAAGAGGTATTCGCTCCGTTTTCCAGCAAACGCCTGACCAGATAAGGCAATAGTTCTTGATAATGGCCGATCGGAGCATAAACCCGGCACGGAATAGACCAATTCGGGCGCTTCGCCAAATTTTGGTAAAGCGCTTCGCCCATGCCGTGTAAACGCTGAAATTCGTAATCGGCTTGATTGCCGGCCATTTGTTTGATTGCGGCGACGGTATGGGCATTATGGGTCGCGAACTGCGGATAAAATGCATCGGGTTCTGCCAATAAGCGCGTTGCGCAAGCCAGATAAGAAATGTCGGTCGCCGATTTTCGCGTGAATACAGGATAAGCGGAGAGTCCTAATTCCTGAGCGCGTTTGATTTCTGTGTCCCAATACGCGCCTTTGACTAAACGGACTGGTATTTTTCGTCGTTCCGATTTCGCCAAGGCAGAAAGCCACCCGATGACATGCGGCGCCCGTTTTTGATAGGCTTGGACCGCAAGGCCCAATCCGGGCCAATCTTTCAGGCTCGGATGAGTGAAGACCGCCTCGAAAATCGTCAGTGACATGGCTAATCGCTCGCTTTCCTCGGCATCGACTGTAACCGTCAAGTCGCTTTGTCGCGCGCATTTAGCCAGGGCGAGCAGTTTTGCAGTCAACTCCGGGACTGCTCTTAGGTGTTGCAAAGGCTCATAGCGCGGACATAATGCCGACAGTTTGATCGAAATGCCCGGCTTATCGTACAACGAAGCGCTCATGGTGGCATGCGACAGTTGCCGAATGGCATCGAGATAGGCCGAAAAGTAACGCTCCGAGTCTGAGTCGGTGACCGCCGCTTCGCCGAGCATATCGAAGGAGTAACGGTATTCCGGATGCTTTTGGCTGGCATGTAGCGCATCGGAAATCGTTTCGGCCATCACGAATTGCGCCCCCAAAAAATGCATCGCTTTTTGTAATGCCTTTCGAATGACGGGTACACCCAGTCGGCCAAGCAATTGATCGAATACTTGTTTTCCGTCCGGCTTGAAATGTCGTTCGAATAATCCTGTCAATAATAAAGCGCCGGTCGATAAATTTACCAGCATCGAGTCGCTTTGGTTGAGATGTTCTTGCCAATGGGCCGAAGTCAATTTATCGGCGAGAAAACGATCTTGGGTTGCGGCATCCGGAATGCGCAGCAAGGCTTCGGCAATGCTCATCAATATCAGGCCTTCAGCGCTATCGAGTCGGTATTCATGCAAAAAAGCATCGACAACGGATTGCTTGTCTTTATCGGCCCGGATCTGTTCAACCAGTAAACGAGCCAACGCTTCGACATCAGCGGGATTATAATCGGTCAAGCCAACCATTAATTCGATTACGCTAGCCGTTTCATCGTTCAAATAGGCTTGATCGATAGCTTTGCGCAAGGCAGATAAAGAAAGATTAACCATAGAAAGTTTACGTTATTATGTGAACGAATTAACTATTTTAAGGAAAAGATCTGCCGATACCATATTTAAGTTGAATCCTTGGTATTTTTTATACTCCAAAAAATGTTTGTCCACAAATAACTGTTGTATTGATGATTAGATTTTCGAGAATTTTGTTTGTTGTGCTTTTAAGTTGGCTCGTCGGGTGCGCGCCGGCCGTTTATAAGCCAGGTCAACCCGTCATAGAAGCGCTATTGCTGGAAGATCGCTATATCACACCGGACGGTTCCTGGTTGCCGGTTAGAAAGTGGCTCCCGGAGCCGGGCCAAACAAAGGCTGTATTGATCGCTTTACACGGTTTCAACGATTACAGCCGGTTTTTCGAGGAGCCTGGGGCATTTCTGAAAGAAAAAGGAATCGCCAGTTATGCCTACGATCAACGCGGTTTCGGTCAAAGCCCGCGTCGGGGTTTGTGGAGCGGTATCGATGCGTATACCGAGGATCTGGATTTATTTGTCAGACTCATAAAAAGCAAGCATCCTGGGTTGCCGGTTTATCTTTTGGGCGAAAGCATGGGCGGAGCCGTCATCATCGCGGCTATGTCCCGCGAGGAGGCGACGCCGGTCAGTGGTTTAATTTTATCGGCGCCTGCCGTTTGGTCCCGCGAAACGATGCCGTGGTATCAACGCAGTTTGTTGTGGCTTATGTCTCATACGATGCCCTGGATGACATTGACCGGGCGGGGCTTAAAAATACAAGCCTCGGATAATATTGAAATGCTTCGAGAGTTGGGCAGTGATCCGTTGGTGATCAAGGAAACTCGCGTCGAAACGATTCATGGCCTAACCGATTTAATGGATTCTGCATCCAATAATGCTCAGAATATTCATGTCGATACTTTGATGCTGTATGGTGAAAAGGACGAAGTCATACCAAAGCAGCCGACGCTGCGTTTTTTGCGGGATTTTCTCGACACCGAAGGCGCCGATAGAACCGTTGCTTTCTATGAGAACGGCTATCACATGCTGTTGCGCGATTTACAGGCGAAAGTGATTTGGCGGGATATCGCTGCATGGGTCAAAGCATCGCACAAGCCTTTGCCATCAGGAGCCGATCAGCGCGATTGGCGAATGTTGGCGAAAAGATAAACTTAGAAAAAGTATTTTGCCTACGCAAATTATTTTTGCTCTCCTAATGCTCATGAAGGACTGGCAGTAGCCCTGCAAATGAAAGTTCGAGGGGTGGGTGAGAGTGCGGTCACTCGCCCGACAGGACGCCGTGAATACGTCCGTGTAGGCTCGATGGCGGCTGTCCCTGCCGCCGTCGCCTGTCGGTCGAGCAACCACACCCGCTTCGGTTCGCATACTTTCACAGTAACGTTCATGAATGCCCGGCCATCGCCCCGGCAAATGAAAGTTCTCAGGTGGCGGAGGGTGCGGTCACTCGCCCGACAGGTCGCCGTGAATACGTCCATGTAGGCTCGACGGCGGCTCCCTGCCGCCGACGCCTGTCGATCGAGCAACCGCACCCTCTCCGGAACCGGCATTGTGTTGAATATCAAAAAATTAGATAAGGAATGCAAAACTGCAAACTTTCACAGTCAAAGGCTATTCAAAATTTTAGAAATTTTAGGGCAAGCCGTTGTAGGACTTCATGAACTTCATGTTTAAACAGCCGAACTTAGGTTCCTGCGAACATAGAACTATCGAACCGGCGTCAATTCCTGAGTCTTTTTGATGAAAACAAAACTATCGTAACGCCGCGCAATGCGTGATCCGACATACTGGCCGTAGTCCCGTCTTGGATCATAAATTACCCCGATCGCTCGGTTTCCAATCAGTTGATCGAGCGGTTCGTGGCGCCGTTCTTCGTCACCGAACATCAAATAAAACGCTTCCGGTTCGAGCCTTGCTAAGACTTCCTCGATGCTGCCTGGCTGGGCTTTGGGTATGGTCATGATCGACATCGGCGCGCCCCAATAAGCCCCGGCGTTTACCTTGCCTTGATCTGTTCCGAAACCGACGATATATACCAGGTCCGCGCCTAGCGATTGCCGGCTCAACTGACCGATATTCAAGGTTTCTCGCAGAATCATCGTGGATTTACTGGCATCGCCGACATGCGTGTTGTGCGCCCAAATAATACCTTTTGCATCGGAGCCATGACGTTCGAGTAAGCCTTCAACCGATACCCACATGTGTTTTGCGCGGCTGTTCCAGGCATCGGGGCCTTCTCGGATCGCCAAGCGGAAAAAATCCTCGGCATTCTTAATGACCAAGGCTTTTTGCCTGGCTCGAAAGCGGATTTTAGAATCGTTATCAGCGGCTTTAGGCTTTAGGTCTTGAATGATTTTAAGGACTTCGGCCAACTCCTTTTCACATGAAAAACCGCCTTGCGCCGTAGCTTTCGCATACATCCATTCATCACGGTCGTATTCCTTGAAACAGTTCAGCCGGCGTTCGATTTCGGGAAGCGTCTCGGGAAAATACGCTCCGGTTAGCGCTAGTAGGTCGTCGATCGCTTCCCATTGCCCGTAGACATCCATGCCGAACAAGCCGATTTTATCCGCTTCTGGACGGGTTTTGTTGAATTCGCGAAGCCATTCGGCTAAGCCCTCAATGTCCCGGTTCGCCCACATCCATTGCGGCCAGCGGGCGAAGGTTTTGAGCACATCGACAGCCGTCGTGCCTGGCTTGGTACGGCCTTTGACATAGTCGTTGAGGCGATAGAGCGAAGGCCAATCGCCTTCAACGGCAATGAATGAAAAGCCTTTTTCGGAAATCAAGCGTTTGGAAATTTCGCTTCGCCAATGGTAGAACTCATGCGTGCCGTGCGTCGATTCGCCGAGTAAGACCAATTTTTTGTCGCCGGCCGTTTCGATTAAACGGTCGAGGTCCGAATTTTGTCTGAGAACAAGGGCTTTCGGCGCTAAATAAGCCGACAAAGAGTCGGAATCGGCATGCGCAAACATTACGCCGAACAATAAAAAGACTGAAAAAAACAAAAATTGAGTGATGATTTTCATATCATGTAAGAGATTTGAGATACCGAATGAAAGCAAGCCGGGATCGGTTTATCGATAAGAATAACGATGATTTCTTAACGGTTTGAACCCAATTTTTCGGTAATAGTTTCTCAAGTTTTTGTTTCAAATTGACGATTTGGCCAACGATACTTTGATGTATTGCGCTGGTCTTGATCGTATCGATGATCCATATCAAAAAATCATAGGATACTTTGAACCACGCAAATGTTAGGAGCTTGGTCTTGGCAATGCGAAAAAGCCAGAAAGTAAATGCAGCGACCGGAATTTTACCGATATAAAGAGTAATGCCAAAAGCTAGACTGCCTTTGGCAAGCAAGCCGATTGCGATAAAGCCGAGCAGCTCGACCTGAATGAATAAAAACAGAAAAACGCACAGCAGCGCGTAGCGGTTCAAGTCGACAACCGAGGATTCTATTCGTTGCAAAACCTTCAGGCTATGGACAAACCTAAAAACCGGAATAGCAATCGTATCCCAGATCAGCTCTTCCAGCAGAATATAAATAAAAACCCAAAAGCCTAAGAATAAATTGCTGATTTTCTTTATAAATTTTGCCATAGAAAAGCCCGGGTGCAAAAGTAATCAAGCGTTGGGTGAAAAAGATTAGAAAAGCGTATGTTTTTTAAGGCTATGTTTGCGTTAATAATTGAAATTAATACTATGCGAATGCCGAAAAGACTGTAGGGTACGCTGTGCGTACCTCAGGAGACCACCCGTAGCTTAACGTGCTCCGTTGTGCCGACATTAGGTACGCGCAGCGTACCCTACAATTCGCTTTGAGTTTTTAAGTGTTTCCGGTAGCGGTGACAACTATTACCGCATACATAGCATTTATTAAACAGTGCAAGCCGAGACGATTTCGCCTTTGTTGTTCAACATCAGTTTTAAACGGCCATAGCAAGACTTTTGGTCGCATTGGCATCCTGAACCTTCCATGATGCTTTCAAGGAATGTGACATAAATCAACCATTCGCCGGGTTGCCGGTCCAAAACCTCATATTGTATCGATTCGTTGATAATCCACCCGTTTTGGCTGCAAAAATCAGTCAATACATGGGTGGCTTCCAAAAACTTTTTTATCGGGTCGTCTTTTGTTTCAAGCATCGCCGTTAGCACTCCCAGTTATTTGTTGTCGATTAAGATAAACAACCGGAACGGCTAAAGCAACCGACTAAGCGGAATAAAGTCGAATCAGGTTTCAAGCATTGTTGAAATCTATCTGGAAGGAGAAACGGACAGTTTCCATAAGGTGCGGTATGTGTTGTGTTTGGCGAACGCCTCACTGTCTCAATACCTTAATGCTGAATTATATTTCCTAAACCAGTGTCGCAACTAAATGATTGTGATCGGTTGCCATTAGCTTGGCATCGATAATTCGGTTTTCAATCGCTTTGGGTTCGTCGACCTCACAGCCGACTCGAAGATAATTCGGCGTATAACCGAAAATTCGATGTTTACCGTTGTCGAGGGGCTCGGTTTGGCTTTCCCAGAGTATCGGTATAATTTGTCCGAGATTTTCTATTTGGAATTGCCGTTTCATCATGTCGGCGAGTGAATGTAATTCTCGGCTGCGTTGTTTCTTGATCGTTTCCGATATTTGATTCGGTAATGTAGCGGCTTTCGTGCCTTCGCGGCGCGAATAGGCGAAAATATGAATATGACCGAAACCGGTGTTTTCGATGAAATCGAAGCTTTCTTGCCATTCTTGTTCAGTTTCGCCTGGGAAACCGACGATGATGTCGGTCGTGATGTTGAAGTGCGGAATCGCAGTTCTCAAGCCGGTCACGATTTCACTGAACTCTTCGGTTTTGCAGCGTCTGGCCATGCGTCGCAGCACCGAATCCGAACCGCTTTGCAGCGGGAGATGCAGATGCGGCATCAAGCGCGGATTATCGAAAAGATTGGCAAAATCGTTCGGCAATTCCCAAGGCTCCAGAGAACCCAGCCTGAGTCTCGGAATATCTGTATCGCTAAGAATTGCTTTGATCAGGTCGGACAGGCTTCGATCGGTGTCGGATCCGTAACCGCCGAGATGCACGCCGGTGATGACGGCTTCATTGATGCCTTGGCTGTGTAGCGCATTGATTTCGTCGACGATTTCTCGTATCGGTCGGCTTTTTTCCTCGCCGCGAGCGACCGTTACGATACAGAACGTGCAGCGATAACGGCAGCCGTCTTGTACTTTGATAAACGCACGTTGTCGGCCTCGGCTGAATAATGAGACTTCGCCGGGTTCGGTCGACATGGCCGGCATGCTGTCCATGTTCAGTTCGGTCAGGGTTTTGGCGACCAAACTATCTTTGTCTTGATTGCCCACGACGAGATCGACGCCCATCAATTGTTCGGCTTCTTCGCGGTTGAGTGTGGCGTAACAGCCGCTTACGACCAGTTTCGCTGCCGGATTGGTTCTGTGTATACGCCGTATCAGTTGGCGCGATTTACGTGCCGCATCTTGCGTAACCGCGCATGAATTAATCACGATCAGATTCGCGTTCTCGGCTTGGCGAGTGATTTGATGGCCTTTTTGTTGAAAGGCCTGAGCCCACGTTTCGAGCTCGGCTTCATTGAGACGGCAGCCCAATGTTTTAAGATGTACGTACATTATCCAAAAAACCAATAGGTAATGAGTATGGCGGCTAAGATGCCGAAAAAGTCCGCTATTATCCCACAAGCGGCCGCATGGCGAATATTTTTGATGCCGACTGCGCCGAAATACACGGCTAAAACATAAAAGGTTGTTTCGGTGCTGCCTTGCAAGATAGAGGCAAGACGTCCCGCGAATGAGTCGGCGCCGAGCGTTTGCATCGTATCGATCATCATCGCCCGCGCGCCGCTGCCGCTGAACGGTTTGATCAACGCGGTCGGCAATGCGTCGATGAAACGGTCGTCCCAAGACAACATTTTGACCAGTGCTCTAACCCCTTCAGCTACCAAATCCAACGCGCCGCTCGCGCGAAACACGCCGATGCCGACCAGCATTGCGACCAGGTATGGAATGATGCCGATTGCGGTTTGAAAGCCTTCCTTTGCGCCTTCGATAAACGCTTGGTATGCGTCGATTCGCCGGTATATCGCACCGCAGATAAATATGACGACCAACGTGAATAGAATGATGTTGCTGATCAGTGCGGACTGTTCGAGCATTTGTTCCTTAGGTAGCCGGTAAAAATATCCGACCACGGTAGCAATCAATATACTGAAGCCGCCAAGATATAATGCAACGACTCGATCGAACAAGTTGATTTTCTGAACCGCCGCGACAGCAATCAAGCCTGCCACGGTTGAAAAATAAGTGGCAATCAGTATAGGAATGAAGACGTCGGTCGGATTAGCGGCACCCAATTGTGCGCGGTATGTGAAAATCGTCACCGGAAACAAAGTGACCGCCGAAGTGTTGATGACCAGGAATAGGATTTGCGCGTTACTCGCGCTATTCGGGGTAGGATTCAAGGTCTGCAGTTCCTTCATTGCCTTGATGCCGAGCGGTGTAGCGGCATTGTCGAGACCGAGCATGTTCGCGGCGATATTCATGACCATCGCGCCCAAGGCCGGATGGTTTTTCGGTACTTCAGGCATCAGGCGCGTGAACAGCGGCGTCAAGCCGCGTGTTAGTAGGAGTATGAAGCCGCTACGTTCTCCGATACGCATGATACCGAGCCATAAGCTCAAAACGCCGGTCAAACCTAACGATATTTCAAAAGCCGTTTTTGAAAGCGCGAACATCGAAGACATGATGCGCTCGAAAACCTGATGGTCGCCCATAACGATCAGTTTGATGACGGCCGTCATGAAGGCGCTCAAAAAAAAGAAAATCCAGATGATGTTCAGCATGATCGGCGATGGTGTTATCGCGGGGTTCGGAGGACATTATAATTGCCGAAGTATAGCATGTACCGATTAGCGATAAAGCGGAGGTACGACGTAAGGAAATGCAGGAGCAAAAATCGATCGACTATCCTGGTGCCGTCTTACGTTAATACCGCAATCGGAAGTAAAAAAGACACAGATGATGAACGTTTGTTTGAGCTAATTTTAACTGAGATAAATCGGGAAAAAGAGGGCTGCCTCCAGGCAGCCCTAAAGTGGGGGTCAATCGAAAATTGACTATCTTGTACTGCGATATTTAAGTTCAAAGCCTAAAATCAAAAAAGATAGCGGTTACAATTGTTTCAGACGTTACCGTTATTAATTGCGATTTTGTCCGCAGAATAAACCTTTCGCACTTAAAATTACGGCAGTGCCTGAGGAGGCGACGGAGTGTCCGATCCTTCACCTAGCGTTAGGTGCTGGGTGAATGCAGATTTTGCAGGGAGCAAAATCTGCCCTGCTGCCGACATTCTCGCTAGCCACCCCCCCATACCTTCATAAAGTTAGTCATCTTTTGAGTATAAAAGGAGTAAGTCATTTCGTGCTCATTCCTTAGCTTTTAGCATGACCATGGCTACGGCGGCAGCTCGCGTGACAACGCCGAGTTTTTCGAAAATATGCTCCAAATGCTTGTTGACGGTGCGCGGACTGCTGCCGAGGATGATGCCGATTTCTTTGTTGGTTTTGCCGCGGGAAATCCACATTAGTATTTCCGCTTCTCTCAAGGTAAGGCCTAAGGAGTCTTTCAGCGACTCAAGATCCCATTCTCGTGAGACTACTCGATTTTGTAATAAGAGGAGAAATTCACGGGAATCGGCGCTTCGAGACAGTTTGATCGATAATTCTCCGAGTGTGTGATCTATTTCCAGAGGTAATTTCCGGCCTATATGATCGGCCTGGATTTGTTCTCGAAGCCATTCCGAAATCGGTTTCGGAGGGAGTGCGCCGATTTCGATTTGCGGGCCTGATTCAAGTTTTTCGGTTAATTGATTCAACAACTTTTCCGCGGATGGCGTCAACCAAGTAATACGCCCGGAGCTATCCACAGTTAAAGCGGCGAACGGGGCATGCTTTAACGCGGTTTTGGCGCGTAGGATCTTTCTGGTTTGAGTCAGATGGACTTCGACTCGTGCCAATACTTCGTTCGGTTTGATCGGTTTGACGATATAGTCCAAGCCGCCTTCGTCGAAGCCTCTTAATAGATTATCCAATTCGCTTAAGCCGGTCATGAACAAAATAGGAATGTCGGATGTTACAGGGTTGCTCTTTATTTTTCGACAGGTTTCGAAACCGTCGATTCCCGGCATGACGACATCGAGTAAAATGATATCGGGGGGCAAAAAGTCGATTTGCTCAAGCGCGGAAAGCCCGTCTGTGGCGACTAATACCCGATAACCGGCTTCCGAGAGCGTGTCGGATAAAAACGCCAAGTTACCGGGCGTATCGTCGATGATCAATACTGTGCCCTTATTATCGGAATGATTTGCCGCAGTCATAGTTTAAAATTGATTCCAAGCCATTTTGGTAAATGTTAAAAGCAGGCCCATAAACCTAAAAAAGCGTTTCACCATGAATAACATGAAGAATATAAATTTAATTCAATAACTTGCTATGAATTTGTATGGATCATTCACTCACCCAAGGTAAATATTCAGTCTCCTAGCAACTATCGTTCCCACGCTCTGCGTGGGAACGCCTGAGTACCGCTCCAGCGTCTCGGTCTTCATTACAACGCTGGAGCGTGGGAACGATAGGGGAGGGATGTGAATAATTACCACTCAAGATGTTAGCGAGAACGCTTAGATAATATATTGAAATTCTTCAGTAACTTCATGTGCTTCATGGTTAAGCTGCTGAATTTAGGATAAAGGCTGAATATTCATAATCGCAAGTTCAAAGCTTATCGATCGAATCGGTCTTCACTCGCGTAATTTCAACATCATTACTTGATAACAGCAGTTTTTTGATTTCCCCGATTTGAAATTCGTGGGCCAAATTTTTTATTTTGGCGGCGAATATCGCGTATTCCGACGCCAAAGGGTCTAATCGAGTCTTCAATCCAGTTAAATCGCCGATTCGAACGAATCCGGCGAGTTCGTCGATTACTTGTTGCGGTGGGAATACGATCGCATTATCTGCCGATTGATTCAAAACGTGCGTGTCATCATGGTGCGGAATCCATTCCAGCGAGAGATGCAGACCAAGTTTGAATAATAACTCGCGAATGTTTACCGGCTTCGAGAGAAAATCGTTGCAGCCGGCGTTGATTGCGGTGATTCGGTCCGTTAAATAGGCGTTAGCGCTCAGTACAACGATGGGGTTTTTAAAACCTTTCTCGCGTAGCTTTGTGGCAGTTGCTAAACCGTCGATATCCGGCATCGAAAGATCGAGTAGAATGAGGTCGAAAGGAATGTCCGAAACGATGTCGATACAGGCTCTACCGGATTCGGCTTCGTCCATGGCGAAACCGAGGGGTTCCAGAATCGAGATGATTAAATCGCGGTGTTCGGCCTGATCGTCGACGACGAGCAAGCGTTTACGGTGTCCCGAGTAGCCTTGGACGTCAGTGTCTCTGACGGCTTCCGGCGTCGCGCCTTGATTCGGTAAAAATAGGCGCACCGTGAATGCCGAGCCCCGACCGGGCTCGCTCGTGACCGACAGTTCTCCACCCATGATTTCGGCGAATATTTTGCTTATCGTAAGCCCGAGTCCGCTGCCTGAAACGGCATTGCCGCCATTGTCGTGTATTCGTGTGAAGGGTTGGAAGATGTTTTGCAATTGATCCGGTTCGATGCCCTTGCCGGTGTCGATAATTTGAAAGTTGGCGACCTCGCCGCTGTAACCGATGCGAAAGATAATGCCTCCCGTTTCCGTGAACTTGACGGCGTTACTGAGCAAATTCATCAGAATTTGCCCAATCCGTTTTTCATCGCCGCGAATTCGCTGGGGCAGGGAATGGGTGAACTGGCAGCAAAACGATAAACCTTTTGATTCGGCCTGGGGTTTGTAGACACGCACCAAATGATCGATAAAAGCCGGAAAATGAAACGGCGCCGATTTAATTTCGAATTTACGCGCCTCGATACTCGCGATATCGAGAATATCTTCGACCAGCGATGATAGATGTTCGCCGCTGCGTTTCAATGTTGCGACTGCTTGTCGGCGGCGTTCGGGTATCTCCGGATCTTTTTGAAGAATATAGGCGTAACCGATGATACTATTAAGCGGCGTTCTGATTTCGTGGCTCATGTTGCTCAAAAAACGACTCTTCGCGCTATTGGCAGCGTCGGCCATTCTTAAAGCTTGGGCCAATTTTATGTCGGTCTTTTTATGTTCCTCGATTTCCATCAATAATAATTGCGTTTGTTTAGCCGTTTCTTCATGGGCGACGCGGCGGCTCTCATCGTTCAAAATCAGCCACCAGGTACACAAACCGATAAAAACCAACAGCGACGCATAAATCTTGACGAAATTTTCCAATAGCAGTCGAAAAGCAGGCAAATAAGGCTGAGCGGTCAACAAATCCTGATAATAAATAATTCCGACAAAAATACTGGTCAATACCGTTAGAAACAAAAACAGCAGGCCAAAACGCAGCAATCGCAAACGAGTCTGTAGCGATAATGTTTTCGGCATGAAGCGCCGGGCTACTATTTCCAAATAGTCGTCGAGTCGTGCTCCGGGCTTGCAAGCATCCAGGCAACGCGCCTCAAGCGTGCAGCACAACGAACAAATACTGCCTTGATAAGCGGGACAATAGGCGACGTCTTCCTGCTCGAATGAGTTACCGCAAATGCTGCAGTGTTGATGAGACGCTTTGTTGTTTTCGTCCCGGTCGCGGGCTAGATATTGTTTCGGTCCGGCAACGACTGCGATGAGAGGAACAAGAATAAAAGCTAAGCCAAGCGAAATAAACGCCGAGAAAGCGCGCGGATAATCGCCGAATGCGCCAAGGTAGGCCAGTATCGAAACGATCGACGCGCATAAGGTTGCGATAATACCGACCGGATTGAGGTCGGGCAGGTAGGCGCGCTTGAATTCGACGATTTTGGGGCTGATGCCCAACGGCTTATTGATCATCAATTCAGCGGCAACCGCGCTGATCCAAGCGATCGATATATTGGAAAACAAACCCAAAACTTTTTCCAAAGCGCCGAAAACACCGAACTCCATCAACAATAACGCGATCGAGACATTGAATACTAACCAAACGACGCGTCCAGGATGACTGTGCGTCACGCGCGAAAAAAAATTCGACCAGGCGAGCGAGCCGGCATAGGCATTGGTTACGTTAATCTTTATTTGGCAGATGACGACGAATAGCGTCGTGACGGCCAGTGCAATTGCCGGATTGCCGAATAGGTCGTTATAAGCGATTAAATACATTTGAGTGGGTTCGTGCGCGTGCTCCGCTGCGATGCCGTTTCGCAATGCGAGATGTGCGAGTAGGGCGCCGCCTAATTGTCTGAGCATTCCGAATAATACCCAACCGGGGCCGGCGGCAATGGTGCCGAACCACCAACGAAAGCGGTTCTTCTGAGTTTTTTCGGGCATGAAGCGCAAAAAGTCTACTTGTTCGCCGATTTGAGCGATCATCGAAAATGCCACCGTCGCGGCGCTGCCGAACAGCAGCCAGTCGAAATCGCGTCCGCTGCCGGCGATCCAAAAATAGGTTTTGAGTGTCAGTAGTGCTTCGGGTTCGTGCCGGTAAACGGCGATATAAGGCGCGATCAACAAAACCAGCCAGATCGGCTGAGTCCATAGTTGCAGCCGACTGATCGTCGTGATTCCGAAAGCGACCAGCGGTATTACGATCACCGCGCTAATGACGTGGGCCAGTGCGATTGGGATTTGAAAATAGAGTTCGAGCGCGAGCGACATGATCGACGCTTCGAGTGCAAAAAGCGTGAAGGTAAACGAGGCATAAATCAAAGAGGTAACGGTCGAACCGATATAGCCGAAACCGGCGCTGCGAGTGAGCAAGTCGATATCGATGTTATACCTGGCGGCATAATAGCTAATAGGAAAGCCGGTGATAAAGATAACTAGGCCAACCACTAAAATTGCCCAGAACGCATTGGTAAATCCGTAATTGATCGACAGAAAACCGCCGATGGCTTCCAAAACCAGAAACGAAGTCGACCCGAAGGCCGTATTAGCCACTTGGAATTCGGACCATTTGCGGAAACTACGCGGCGCAAAACGCAGAGCGTAATCTTCCAAAGATTCGTTAACGACCCAGGCGTTATAGTCGCGGCGAATTTTCGAGATGTTCTGATGAATCGGGGCGCTCATTGATAGTCAAGCATGAGGTTTCGGCATTGAAAGCAAGTCATTGAACAATGAATAATTACAGCAATTTATATGCCGTAATTGAAATAGACTGTTGTCGAGGCGGACGGCACCCGATCGGTGCGCATGTGTCGAATAAAGGCGGCGGCGTGTTTTGATATGGTGCGAATGACGAAAAAACGCACATTATTAGTGCTGCGGAAAAAGGGCAGTGCGCGGAGCAAGGTTTTCCTATACCTTGTGCATATCGAACATTGTCATCATGCACTCTCCCCGAAAGGGAGAGTGCAGATATAAATTTTAAACCTAATGCTCATGAAGGCCCGGCCACTCGCCCGACAGGACGCCGTGAACCCAGCACCTAAATTATCCACGGTAGTTAACCATATGGAATTTAGGTGCTGGGTGAATACATCCATGTAAGCTCGACGGCGGAATCTGATTGCCATGGATGGCATGAATGCAGATTTTGCAGGAGCAAAAATCTGCCCTGCCGCCGAGGCCTGTCGATCGAGCAACCGCACCCTCTTCGGAGCCTGCATTTTTACAGCAGCGTTTTGCATATCGATAAATTAGATAAGGAATGAAATTCCGCGAACTTTCACCGGCTTGGTGAAGCCTCAAACTACTCACTTTTGATCGAAAAACCGTCTAAGAAAAAAGGTATGGGATATGTCTATCGAGGACCGCCGTAAACCCATCCATGGGGGCTTGACGGCAGCAATCCCTGCTGCCGACATCCTCGCTAGCCACACCCATACCTTCATAAAGTTAGCCATTTTTTGAATATAAAGGGAGTACCATCCACCCTTCGACAGAGCACCCCTGAGCGCAGCCGAAGGGTATAGGTCGAACAGTAGTTTGAGGCTTTCAACTGCTCTCATTAGGTTAAAAAATCGGAAATTTAACAAACGAGCGCGATAATTCCGATTTATTTTCTTTCATGGCCGAGTTTCAAAATAACGGGCGAGCCTTGGTTATGGATCGTAATTTGTTTATAGCTTTTCTTTTCGACGTTAATGTCATTTGACTTGGAGGGCTTGGGCTTGCCTGGTTCGATTTGCGTTTCCGGCTCTTCAACGGTTTCAATTAAAACATCCGGAGCCCAGCTCGGACTGATCGCTTGAAGCGTATCCACACGTTCTTCCGGTTGAACCTTGAGCGATTTCAACAAATTCAGGCAAACGGTGCTCACTTGGTCGATCAATCGCGAACGTTTTTCGCCCCCTGACAGCGGTTTTGCGATAAATTCCATCGTATAGTCCGCCGACTCGTTACTGTTCTCGGCCGAGATTAGTTTACAGGTTACCGGCACGATTTCCGCTTTTTGAAAATTTACGGCTCGCGGGTCGGAATTTCCGGCAGTAAATGAAAAACCGGTCGGGGTGCTACCGTGCTTGACGGCTTCGATCGTTGCCTGCATCCGATGGTCGGCGGGTTTATCGGTATCAATGCCGATGGTATAACCCCATTCGTTTAAATGACTTGCGATTGAGTCGGCCATTTCATGCTTCGCCGTGTCATCGGCTTCATAGCCGGCCGCTTCGATATCGATTTCGAAAAAGATTTGCTTTACCGAAGCGGCATCGATCGGCGCTCGTTTCATATCGGGGACTATCGTGCATCCGGTTAAGGTTGTCGCGATAACCGAAAGAGCTATGAAAACGCTTGATTTTAGGTGATGCAACGGTTCGATCATGGCTATCCTGTGATTGGTAAAAATAAAAATCTACTTCTTTATGCCTTTCGCACTTCAAATTTCGGCGTAATCGCTTCCACTCTCTTAGGAAAAGTTCAGGGGAGAGGGAAGCCAAAAAATGAAAATGGGTGCGATCAATGAAAATTAAGCAACAGCGATGCCAAATCGAATCCGATCGCTTGGTAACCGATTTGGTTATCAGCGATTTTAGTATCGAGTCATTCGGCATATCGACACGCAAAAAGTATGCTTTCGTTTCGGTTTTGGCCGGTACATTGCGAGCGTGTTTAATAAAGCTTGAAACACTTTAGAATGCCTACCGGTATTTCGGTATACGTCATTTACCCGATAGGCTAAATAAAACGAAAAGGGGTCAGGTTACTTTTTTTGATTGATGGCGTCCGATAAGAATGGTAACCGGGCCGCATTTTTCAAACCGAAGTCGATTATGTTTATGTGAAAAAACTTTCCGACTAATTTCAATCCGCAATTAAAATGGTTGATCTCGAATTATCGCGGCCAATTAAGCATGAAAGAGCAATTGTTTACTTTTGAACAAATTCATATTGAAGTCGCGCGAAATGCTTCCGACGATTTCAACCTGTTTCACGACAAACACAAATGGTTGCAGATTACCCACAATCCGTTCAAAGGCCCCATCGTGCTCGGTTTTCAGTTGAATACGCTGATCGAATACCAGATGCGACTTTACCGCGAGGCGCAGCATGAGGAGCAGATCATAGCCGATAAACAATTGCGATTTAGCAATTACCAGATTATTTTCGTCAATGCCTTACGGCCGAGCCAGGAATTTTCGCTGGAAATTAAAAAAACCTTGATTAACACGATTCCCGATTTGACGTTGACTAACCGAGTCGTCATAAAGTCGCAAGGCAAAACGATTTTGCTCGGCTATAAAAAAGAAACCCAAGCGCCGCTGTTTCTAGCGAATACTGATTTAAACGGCTTGCCGGATCTGAAAACGGTCGCCGATAAAACCCTGGTGCCGGGCAGCGATTACTTTTTAATGCGAAAATGGATGCATAACGGCAATGTCAAGAATTTTCTGTCGGGTTCTCTGGCCGAGCAATCCGATTATTTTGACGAACTAGCCGAGGTGGCTCGTTATCCTGAAATATTTCCTTGCAGCTTAACTTCCGGAGTCTTACTGGAAAAGGCACAACTTGAGAATCACGATTTCAAGGCTAATCCAATGGTCTATACATCTCATGAATTATCGATCGACCGTCATTGGGTCGGGCAACTGAAAAACAACGATAAAGTTTATATATTGGTCAAACAACTGCCGGAGTCCAAGGATAACACACTCAATAACACTAGAATCTTGTTGCGTTCTTACGAATGTTACGGGGTACTGGAAAACAAGGAGATTCTATTCAGAATAAAACTAAACTTGGTGCCGTTGGAGGAAATCTTAAAAATTTGAAATTGAAAAGTAAAACGGGGTAGTCGGTAGTAGACCTTAATATACCTTTCGCACTTCAAATTTCGGCAGTACCAGGCGCCGAATTTTGATCTACGACGGGTATAATATGAACATCCAAAAAAGCAAAAAAGGGTTCCTTGTTGTTGCGATGTTTTGGTATTTAGGTGTCATTATCCTAAATTTGGCAGCTTAACCATGAAGCAGATGAAATTCCTGAAAAATTTCAAGATATTACCTAAGCTTTCTCGCTAACCTTTTGAGTGAGTGAATGTTCTATACAATTTCACAGCAAGTTATTGAATTGACTTCATATTTTTCATGGTGAAATGCTTTTTTAGGATTATTAGGTTGTTTCCTGTTTCTTTAAACGGATCGAAAAAGCATAAATGCCATGTTGCGAATTCGATGGTGGATTCCCGTTTGTAAATATTATTAATTTTTAATTTAAGTTCGAGTTAACATAAACAATCGAGAATCCAAACTTATGTAAATTTACGAAGGTGTAATGAAATCCAGTGTCAGGAAAAAAACGTTTGTGGTTGTTATTGCCGTTGCTACTTTTGTCTGGATGGATTGCATGGCATTTTCCTGATAGCTCGCCTTTAATAAGCGGAATAGAAACGGATTGGAATCTGAGTCGCTATCAACCGATTGGACCTGCTCGACGTGTCGACGGCATCCGAGAAAATCTCTCGGGAATTACCTATCACCCTCCATCGGGTCTGCTTTATGCCGTGACCAATAACCCCCGTAAGATTCATGTTCTCAATAAAAATGGCGAGTTGCAGCGGACAATTGATTTACCCGGTTTTCGGGATACCGAGTCCATAACCTATCTGTATGATAATTTTTTTGTGATTGCCGAAGAAAATCTCTACAACCTTATGCGGGTGGAAATCACTGAGGCAACAGAATCGATATCGCACGATCAGGCTGTAAGGTTTAATCTGGCAGAAAAAGATGATGACAATAGCGGTATCGAAGGCGTAGCGTGGTCGCAACAATTTGGCTTATTTGCGGTGAAAGAAACGCCTCCCGGCATTTTGCATCAACCAGTTGATGGGCGGGGTATGGGCGTAGATTTGTCAGGATTATTGTCTATGCGACTGAAGGTAAGGGATTATGCCGGATTGAGTGTATTGCCTGGGAAGGAACATGGGTTATTGATATTGAGTGAATCCTCCGACAGTCTGCATGTCGTCGATATGCAGGGGCGGGAATTATCGCGGCTCAGTTTACGCGAAGGAAAACTGGGATTGATTGGCTGGCTATGGCAACCGGAAGGCGTGGCCGTTGATGACGACGGCAGAATTTATGTGGTCGGAGAACCGAATCAATTTCTGGTTCTGAAACGGCGTCCGGAATTATAGGCTTTGCAGCAAATCGCAGCAATTCCCAATTTGAGGATAAAAAAGGGTGCGGGGTGTGCTTGGCGAGGATGTCGGCGGCAGGGCAGATTTTTGCTCCTCGGCAATTGTTCCCGCATTGCCCTAATACACGCCATCCTTGGTGTTCGAGCCGCCGTCAAGCCTCCATGGATGAATTTACGGCGTTCCTTGACAGGCATACCTCGCATCCTGAATACGGCGAAATTTCTCAAACTGGGAATAGCTGCAGCAAATCGCCTAACAAATATTGGAGAACATTCAGCGTAGGCGATAAAAAGAAGCAGGACGGTATGTGCTAGAGCGTTGGAAGTGTTGAGCAAAAAATGGGCTCATAACAAAAAATAAGCTCACCTATTTGCCTGTCGTAGTCTGCGTATTAGCCTTGAAAAGTAACCCGACCGCTTTTCCAAAAAACCAAGTTTTCTGTCTTGCTTTAGTTGTAGGGAGTAACAATTGCTCCGTGAGCGGAATCATTAAAAAATCATAAATCAAAAGCCCCTCGTGCGTTTCTTTTTTGCTAAATACTTAAATGCTTCATACCGGCATCACGATTTCAGATATTTCAATGCCATTACTGCGGCGCTGGTGCGGTTTTCCACGTTCATTTTTTTAAACACTTGCTCTAGATGTTTGTTGACGGTGCGAGGGCTCATTTCGAGGATTGATCCAATCTCGCGGTTGGTTTTACCTTTGGCTATCCAAAGCAGTACTTCGGATTCGCGCTCTGTTAAAAAAAGGTTGGCTCGTAATATTTCCTCTTCCGTTGCGCGTTCGGAATCAACGATTCGTATCAGATGTTCTTTGTTACCGGTTTGACCGATATATTTCATTTCAAGTGATTTTGTTTCCAAGTTTACCGTTTGCCCTTTTTCTCTGTTGTATTGAGGCGATAGCATGAGTCTGAGCGGTTTTATCAACGATTCATCGAGCTGTTCGGTATTCAAACCGGAGACCGAGAATAATTGAACGGCTTGTGGAGTGGCCCAAAGCAAGCGGCCGTTAGAATCGATCGAAAATAAATATTGTCCTGCTGAATCCAATGCGGCGCGGGCGCTTTTTGTTAATCTGGCATTTGCCAAATGAACCCGCATTCTTGCGATGAGCTCCTCACCTTTTACCGGTTTCGTGACGTAGTCGACTCCGCCGGCTTCCAATCCTTTGACGATACTTTCAGAGTCCGACAAACCGGTCATGAAAACGACGGGAATATCGGCCGAATTGCGATGTTGTTTAAGTTTTTTGCAGGTCTCGAAGCCGTCCATGTTGGGCATGAGTGCGTCCAACAAGATAATGTCGGGATTGATATTGTTTAGGATTGTTAGTGCTTGCGAACCTTCTAGTGCAACTAAGACGGCAAATCCCGCTCTATCCAATGTATCGTTCAGCATGCTCAGCGTGTCCGGCGAATCGTCGACGACCAGTACGACATCTTTTTTCAATTCTAACGGGCGTGTCGGATTCATAACATTTCTTCAAGGCAAGTAACGAGTTCATCGAATCGGTAGTTTTTGGCGAGGTTTGTAAGGCGATCGGCATGTTGCTTTTTTAGTTTTCGATCTCCTTCTAAGCCTTTCAAGAAACTGAGTAATTCGTTTATATAGCCGATTTTAGCTAACTGGATGATTGTTTCTCGATCCGATCGATTGAGCATTCGGTAGGGTAGCAACGTTATTTCTGATTTGTTTTCGATCTTCCTAGGTGGAGAATTTTCACTCGCTAAGGGAGGGGGTATTTTCCCTTCATCGGAAAAAGAGTCGCCGGTGCTGTAGACCCAACGAATCGGCAAATATTTTTCGATCAGATCCATCATATTGGCCAATTTTATCGGTTTGACGAGATAAGCATCGTAGGGTAGGTGTTCCGCGAATATCGAATTCGGTTGATGGGCGTTAGCGGAAACCATGATTACGGTTGCCGATGGAATTTGGCTTCGAATGCGACCGGCCAATTCCCAACCGCTCATGCCGGGCATGGCTATATCCAATAAAAAAATTTGGGGTTTTTTTTTGCAATATTGCAACATATCCAGGCAAGTTAACCCGTCTTGGGCTTGAAACACGTTGAATCCCAGAGGAGATAGCATGTCAATCAACAAGCCGCGATGACTGGGGTCGTCGTCAACGATAAAAATCGTCTGCTCGATGCCTTGATAGCCGCTGGGTATGGCGGCCGGTTGATCGTGCGGTGCCTTAATAGCGTTGACACTGGAAAGCATTAAAGAAACTTTGAAAAGACTGCCTTGATTGGGACTGCTTTTTACGGTGATCTCGCCACCCATGATATCGGTCAAGAACCGCGTAATTGTCAGGCCAAGGCCTGTGCCGGAAATGTAAGGCGCTCCGGCTTTTCTAATTCTTTCGAAAGGTTGAAAGATTTTTTCAATATTTTCCGGTTCGATGCCTTCACCGGTGTCCTTGATCGAAAAGACGGCGACTTGGTTGCGATAGGATACCGAAAAATATACTTCGCCCTGATGCGTATATTTAACGGCGTTCGAAATCAAATTGATCAATATTTGGCGTAACCGTTTTTCATCGGTTCGAATGGTTTTCGGTAAAGGTGTCAACTGTTCGTGCACGAATTGAATACCTTTGGCTGTAGACTGAACCTTAAACATATTCACGATTTGATCGAGCATCGCGATAAAGTCGACATCGTTCTTGGAGATTTGTAGCCGGCCGGCTTCTATTCTGGAAATATCCAATAGGCCTTCGATAATGTCCGCCAAATGTTCGCTGCTGCGCCGAATGACCGACAAAGCGTCTCTCCGGTTGCCGGGAATGGCTTTATCTTTCTCCAGTAGTTGAGCATAGCCGAGTATCGCATTGAGCGGCGACCTCAATTCGTGGCTAATGCCGGTCAGATAACGGCTCTTCGCTTGATTCGCGGCTTCCGCTACCTCTTTCGCTTGTTGCAGCTTAAGATCGGTCATTTGATGGGCTTCGATTTCAGCAATCAAGAGATCGGTTTGATTGCTGGATTCCTCCAGCGCCAGTTTTCTGCTTTCATGAAGCAGTGAGAACATCCACGATACGACACCTGAAATAATCAGCAAGATGAAGAAAATATTGATTAGGGCATCGGTGATCAAAGCTTTATCGATAGTTTCGTCCGACGTAATCTGGAAATAAATCAGCGCAAGCAAGGAGGACATCAAAATTCCGGTAAGTACAAACAAGCCGAAAAAGTTTCCTAGCCTTGCCGTGATGATTCCGCTCCAAGCGTCCGGCATGATTTTGTTCAATGCCAAGGAAATTTGATCCGCCATGCCGGCATTGGTTTTACACATATCGTGACACCGGCTGTCGAGCGAGCAGCATAGCGAGCAGATCGCTCCGGCATAGGCCGGACAGAGCGACATGTCTTCGGACTCGAAGTGATGCTCGCAAATACAACAAACCTGATTGGGATTTTTGCCGGCATTCTCCGGATCCCTGGCAATGTAATAACGTCCATTCGTCAACCAAGCAATCAAGGGCGTACAAAAAAAAGTAAGGGCTAATGTGAGATAAGGCGACATGGCCTGAAAGTTAATACCAAACAAGCCGCTATAAGCGATCAAGCCAATCAAAGAGGCGGTCAGCATAGAACCGATACCGACCGGGTTAATATCGTATAAATGAGCCCTTTTGAATTCCATTTTTCGGGGTCTTAGGCCAAGAGGGAGGTTGATAGTCAAATCGGCTACCAATGAACCGACCCAAGCAATTGCGATGATGGCAAATAAGCCAAGGATTTCTTTAAGTGCATGATAAATTCCCAATTCCATCAACATCAGTGCGATGACGACATTGAAAACCAACCAAACCACGCGCCCGGGATGATTTTGAGTCGTTCTGGAAAAAAAATTAGACCATGCGATGGACCCGGCATAGGCATTCGTCACATTGATTTTCAGTTGCGAGAATATGACAAAAATGCCGGTCAATAACAACGGCAGTTCCGGGGATGTGGTCAAATAGCCGAATGCGGTCAGATACATGTGATTCGGGTCCGAAGCTTGCTCGAAACCGATGCCGTGCTCGATGGCCAAAACGGCAAGAAATGACCCGATGAGGATCTTAGCCATTCCGGGGAAAATCCAGCCGGGGCCGCCGGAAATCAAAGCGGCCCACCAGGTAAGCTTGTTCTGGTTGTTTTTTTCGGGCAGAAATCTGAGAAAGTCGACTTGTTCGCCGACTTGAGCAATCAAGGAAAATGCAACGACGGATGCA
The DNA here is from genome assembly GCF_050611805.1 of Methylotuvimicrobium sp. Taxonomy (NCBI): domain Bacteria; kingdom Pseudomonadati; phylum Pseudomonadota; class Gammaproteobacteria; order Methylococcales; family Methylococcaceae; genus Methylotuvimicrobium; species Methylotuvimicrobium sp. The sequence goes on along the minus strand of NZ_JBNGHF010000003.1, from coordinate 21,833 downwards.
GCGCCAAAAGCCGTTATATCAAAGCCTTCAGTCGCCGTTATCGGCTTATACCCTGTCCAGAGAGCCATCGCATCGTCCGATTTGAGAGCGATACAGAAAAGAGGAATGATTTGCAGAGCTATCCAAAGCGGGTGAGTCCATACTTGAAACCGGCTGATTAGCGTAATGCCATGCGTGACTAGAGGGATCACGACCAAAGAACTAATAAGATAACCGATAGATAATGGGATGTTTAGCGTGAGCTCCAGCGCCATTGAGAGTATGGTGGCTTCCAGTGCAAAAAAAATAAAAGTGAACGACGCATAAATCAATGAAGTGACCGTGGATCCGATATAGCCGAATCCGGCTCCGCGGGTTAGAAGATCGATGTCCGTGCCCAGTTTGGCGGCGTGATAGCTGATCGGTAAACCGGTTAAAAAAATGATCGCGCCGACGGTTAAAACGGCCGACACCGCATTGACGAATCCGTAGGTCAAGGTCAAGGTGCCGCCGATCGCTTCGAGCGCGAGAAACGAAATCCCACCCAGCGCAGTCAACGATACTTGCCATTCGGACCATTTCCTGGATTTTTTAGCGGTAAAGCGGAGCGCATAATCTTCGAGCGTTTGATTGGCGACCCACCGGTTGTAATTGCGCCTTACTCGAAAGATTTTTTGTTGTCCGTTCATGCAACAAAGCTCCAGCAATTCCCAGTTTGAGCAGTTTCGCCGATCTTAGGGTGTGGGGTATGCCTGTCGAGGAACGCCGTAAACCCAGCACCTAAATTACCCAAAATAGTTAACCATAGCCAATGAACTATGGAATTTAGGTGCTGGGTAAACCCATCCATGGGGGCTTGGCGGCAGCTCCCTGCTGCCGACATCCTCGACAAGTACACCCCACACCCTTTTTGATCCCTAAATTGGAAATTGCTGACAAAGCTCATGGCTTGAATCGATCGATGCCGATGGGTGTTGGGTTGCTGAAAAGTACTCTTCTCGACTTTATATCTATTGAATTCATAACGAAATATACTCGTTGGAATGGCTTGCTATATGTTAAAAAATAATAATAAATCAGCATGTTATGAGATTTATAGTGAAAGATTAACAGTAAGCTATAGAGAAGGGCATACGTCAAATGACGTAACGCGGGTGAGCATCCGCCTAATGGTTAAACGAAGCGCTTTGCCGGACACTGTCAGCGAACCAAACAAAATTTAATTTGGAGAGCTTAAACATGTGTATCTTTAATTATGAAAGTGGGAGCCGGGATAATTCTCCGGTATTCAAGCGCCGGAGTTTTATTAAAACATTGATCGCTTTTCCGCTGGGTCTGATCTTGGCATCTTCCCCCCTTAGTTGGGCCAACCCCCCGACAAGTGAGGTCAATACGACAGGACTGGCGGTGACCGACGATACGGTTACGGTCGGTATTTTGCACTCTGTTACCGGTACGATGGCTATTAGCGAAACCGGCTCGGTGCAAGCGGAAAAGCTTGCAATCGATCAGATTAACGCCATGGGCGGCGTACTCGGCCGCAAGATCGAATACATTCAAGAGGACGGCGCCAGCGATTGGCCGACTTTCGCCGAAAAATCGAAAAAATTATTGGTCAACGACAAGGTAGCCTCCGTGTTCGGGTGTTGGACTTCGGCCTCGCGCAAGGCCGTCTTACCTGTTTTCGAGCAGTATAACGGCATGCTGTACTATCCGACTTTCTATGAAGGACTCGAACAATCTCCGAATGTAATCTATACCGGCCAGGAAGCGACGCAACAAATCATCGCCGGTATCGATTGGGTGGTCAAGGAAAAAGGCGCAAAAACTTTTTACTTGTTGGGTTCGGATTATATTTGGCCCCGTACCTCCAATAAAATTGCTAGAAAACATATCGAAAAACTGGGATTAAAAGTTGTCGGCGAAGAATATTATCCATTAGGGCACACGCAGTTCAATTCGGTGATCAACAAAATCAAGTTGAAAAAGCCGGATGTGATCTATGCCATCGTGGTCGGCGGTTCCAATGTTGCTTTTTATAAACAGCTCAAGGCGGCCGGTATCGACTTGACCAAAGAGAAGCCGCTTCTATTGACGATTTCAGTGACCGAAGACGAAATTTTGGGTATCGGCGGTGAAAATATCGAAGGCGCTTATGCCGCGATGAAATATTTTCAAAGCCTCGACAATCCGAACAATCAAGCGTTCGTGCAAGCATTCAAAGACAAATGGGGTAAAGATATCGTGATCGGCGACGTCACCCAAGCAGCCTACTTGGGCCCCTGGTTATGGAAAGCTGCCGTCGAAAAAGCCGGTTCGTTCGATATCGATAAAATCCGTGCCGCATCGCCAGGTATTGAGTTGACGACCGCACCGGAAGGCTATGTTCGCATTCATGAAAATCATCACTTGTGGTCCAAGACTCGAGTCGGTTTAGCGCAAAAAGACGGTCAATATAAAGTCGTGTATGAAAGCGAGGAATTGATCGAACCGAACCCTTTCCCGGTAGGTTATCAATAAAGCCTTAGGATTTCGGCACTGCGACGTTTCTATTCGAAACCTCTCTCCCGGTATTTGAGGGAGAGAGGCAATTTAAAAAAATCCGACCGTTAGCAAAGAGGATCGAGTCATGTTTGAAGAATATTCAATGGCGGAACTGACAGATATTTTATTCATGCAGGGTTTTGCCGGTTTGATTTTATTTTCGGTTTTGGTGCTCATGGCATTGGGATTGGCGATCATTTTCGGTCAGATGGGCGTCATCAATATGGCCCATGGCGAATTCATGATTTTGGGTGCCTATACAACCTATTTAACATCCCATATTTTTGAAACCTATCTGCCGGCTTTATTCGACGGCTACTTTTTTGTGGCGATGGCTTTGGCTTTCTTAGTGTGTTTCGCGCTGGGCGTGTTGGTTGAATGGGGTATGATCCGGTTTCTATTCAAGCGGCCTCTCGATACCTTGTTGGCGACTTGGGGGCTCAGTTTGATTCTTCAGCAATCATACCGTACCTTTTTCGGTGCCCGAGAAGTCGGCGTGACTCTTCCAGAATGGATGATGGGATCGTATGCCATGACCGAAACGATAGAGGTACCTATCAATGGCATCTTCGTGATGGTTTTAACCTTGTTTATAGCGTCGGGCGTCTATTTCTTGATGTTTCGCTCACTCTGGGGCAAGCAAGTACGGGCCGTCGTTCAGAATAGGCCCATGGCAGGAGCGGTCGGCATCGATACGGGGAAGGTCGACCGTTACACATTCGGCATCGGTTGCGGCATCGCCGGTATTGCAGGCAGTGCGTTCACGATGATCGGTTCGACAGGACCGACTTCGGGTCAACTCTATATTGTCGATACCTTTCTAGTCGTCGTATTCGGCGGTGCGCAGAGCCTTATCGGTACCATCGCCTCCGCGTTTACGATTTCACAATCGCAATCGACTTTGGAATTTTTCTTAAGCGGCTCCATGGCTAAGGTCATCACGCTTTTGATTGTGGTCGGCATACTGATGCTGCGTCCTCAAGGGCTTTTTGCTCTCAAAATTCGTCAATAAGGGGAGTTTCCTATGCAGCAACGGAGCAATATTCGATTTATGTCAAGGCAGGAAGTGCTTGGCTATATCATGTTGGCGGTCATCCTGTTAGCGATTATCCCGCTGTCTTTGGATGTATTTCGATTGAATTTGATCGGTAAATATCTGACCTATGCCTTTGTCGCGCTCGGCTTGGTTTTGTGTTGGGGATACGGCGGCATTTTGAGCTTGGGGCAGGGAGTATTTTTCGGCTTGGGCGGATATTGCATGGCTATGTTTCTCAAATTGGAAGCCAGCGATCCCGAGTCGACCAAAATTCAATCCACTCCCGGCATACCCGATTTCATGGACTGGAATCAGATCACCGAATTGCCATGGTGGTGGGAGCCTTTTCGGCAACTTCCTTTTGCGTTGTCGGCGATCGTTCTATTGCCGACGCTATTTGCATTCATCATAGGCGTGGCGATGTTCAAGCGCCGGGTCGGCGGGGTTTATTTCGCGATCATCACGCAAGCCGTCGCGGCGATCATGACGATTTTAATTATCGGCCAACAAGGCTATACGGGCGGAGTCAACGGTATTACGGATTTACGCACATTGTTAGGTTGGGACATTCGTTCCGATTCAGCCAAAGTGATTTTGTATTATGTCTGTTCGGCCGCTCTTTTTATATGTTTGTTACTTTCACAATTTATCCGTTATAAAAAACTTGGACGTATTCTGGTCGCGATGCGCGATCGAGAGGATAGAGTCCGGTTTTCCGGTTACGACGTAGCCAACTTCAAAATATTCGTCTTTTGTCTGAGCGCGATGTTTTCTGCGATCGGCGGCGCGATGTTCACGCTGCAGGTCGGCTTTATGTCGCCTTCCTTCGTCGGCATCGTTCCATCGATCGAAATGGTGATTTATTGCGCCGTGGGCGGTCGGCTTTCCTTGCTTGGCGCAGTTTACGGTACTTTGTTGGTGAATTGGGCTAAAACGATATTTTCCGAGACATTCCCCGAGCTTTGGCTGTTTGCGATGGGAGCGCTGTTCATAGCGGTCGTGATGGCATTTCCAAATGGCTTGGCCAGTCTATTCAAACGCTACATCGAGCCGAAATTGCCTGCTTGGTATACCGGAAAAACCATTGATTTCGAACCGGAGGCCTTGCGCACAAGTTTGTTGAAAGCAGATGAGGATAAGAGCGCGCACCCGGACGTTTTGGCTTTGGAGAGCAACATAACAGCCTCTCAACCCGCTCGTAAAACCGATACAACCGGGAAAATTTCGCCTCATTCCGATGAAAAGTTGGACGGAGGCGTATATGTCGACTAAGCACGAAGATTTCGTTTTAGCCGTCGAAGGGTTGACGGTTTCTTTCGACGGTTTCAAGGCGGTCAATGACTTGTCATTCTACGTCGACGAAGGGGAGATACGCGTCATTATCGGACCCAACGGCGCAGGAAAAACGACGGTACTCGACTTGATATGCGGACGAACTCAAGCCACCTCCGGGTCGATCAAGTTTCGCGGAGAAGAGTTAACGCGGATGAAAGAACACCAAATCGTCCATCACGGTGTTGGACGAAAGTTTCAAAATCCTTCGATATACGATGATTTGAGTGTGTTTGAAAATCTTGAAATTTCATACCCGCGAGGACGGTCCGTTTTCGGCTCGTTAATGTTCAAGCGCGACCGTGAAGTGATCGAAGAAGTCGAAAACATAGCTGAAATCATTTTTTTGCAGAACGATCTCGATAAACCGGCCGGCTTATTGAGCCACGGACAAAAGCAATGGCTTGAGATCGGCATGTTGCTGATTCAAAAACCGGATTTATTAATGCTGGACGAACCGGTTGCCGGCATGTCGGTTGCGGAACGCAAAAAAACCGCCGAGCTGTTGAACCGGATTACGCAAGGCCGCTCGGTAATCGTCATCGAGCACGATATGCAGTTTGTCGAAGACATCGCTCATCGGGTTACCGTTATGCACCAAGGCAAGGTGCTGTCCGAAGGTTCGATGGAGCGAGTCAAAAACGATCCCAAAGTCATTGAAGTCTATCTCGGCCACTAATCGGTTGAATCAGGAGAAAACAAAATGCTGAGCGTTAAAAATTACCACGTGGCCTATGGGCAAAGCGAAGTGCTGCACGGATTGAATTTCGATGTAAAACCGAAAGAAATCGTAGCCGTGATGGGGCGCAACGGCATGGGCAAGTCTACGTTGATGAAATCGTTAATCGGAATGATCCCTACCGCAAAGGGCGAGGTTCAACTTGACGACGTCGACTTGACGCTACTCAAAAGCCATCAGCGAGTGTCTAAAGGCCTGGGTTTCGTTCCGCAAGGGCGAATGATTTTTTCGACGATGACGGTCAAAGAAAATATTGAAACCGGTTTGACCATTACCGGTGAAAAGACGGTTCCTAACGATCTATACGAATTGTTTCCGGTTCTCGAAGAGATGCGAAATCGCCGAGGCGGAAATTTATCCGGAGGACAGCAGCAGCAATTGGCAATCGCCAGGGCATTGGCCAGCAAGCCGAAGTTATTGCTGTTGGATGAACCGACCGAGGGCATTCAACCTTCGATCATTCGCGAAATGGCTCGGACGTTAAAAAAAATACGCGATACCCGTGGCCTATCGATTGTCGTGTCGGAGCAAGTGTTGAGTTTTGCGCTTGAAATCGCCGACCGCATCATCGTTCTCGAAAAGGGGGAAATCGTTCATCAGGAAGAGCGGGCAACGCTCAATGAAGCCAAGGTAGCGGCTTATTTATCGGTATGAGTATTAATCATTAAAACTTTGTCAGGAGAAAGGCTATGGCTGAAACCATTATCAAAATCGATTTAAGTAAATCACCTTATGAAAACGACATGATTCATAACCGGTGGCACCCGGACATACCAATGGTGGCGATGGTTAAACCCGGTGACGATTTCATCATCGAATCCTACGATTGGACCGGCGGACAAATTCACAATAACGACAGTGCCGATGATGTGCGCGACGTCGATTTATCTAAAGTGCATTTTTTATCCGGGCCGGTCGGTGTGGAGGGTGCGGAGCCCGGGGACTTGTTGGTCGTCGATATTCTCGATATCGGGGCTTTTGAAAACAGTCAGTGGGGGTTTAACGGTTTTTTTTCAAAAAAGAACGGTGGCGGCTTTTTGACCGAGCATTTTCCCGAGGCGCAAAAATCGATTTGGGATTTCAACGGTATGTTTACCAAGTCTCGTCATGTTCCCGGCGTCGAGTTTGCCGGCTTGATTCATCCCGGATTGATTGGCACACTGCCGTCTAAAGAAATGTTGGATGAATGGAATACGCGGGAAAAAGCCCTTTACGACACGGAGCCGGACCGGGTTCCGCCCTTGGCAACGTTGCCTTATGCCGATACGGCTCATATGGGACGTATGAGCGGCGATGCTGGAAAAGCGGCGGCGGCCGAAGCAGCGAGAACGGTGCCACCGCGCGAGCATGGCGGAAACTGCGATATCAAAGATTTATCTCGGGGTTCGACAGTCTATTTTCCGGTTTATGTGAAGAATGCCGGTCTTAGCTTAGGGGACTTGCATTTTAGTCAAGGCGACGGCGAAATCACATTTTGCGGTGCGATAGAAATGGCCGGTTGGACACACCTGCGTGTCAGTTTGATCAAAGACGGCATGAAAAAATATGGAATCAAAAATCCGATTTTCAAGCCGAGTCCGATCAAACCCCAGTATGACGACTATTTAATCTTCGAAGGTATTTCAGTCGACGAGTCCGGCAAGCAACATTATCTCGATGTGCATATCGCTTATCGTCAGGCTTGTTTGAATGCGATCGAATATTTGACGAAATTCGGTTATTCGAGTGCTCAAGCTTATGCCATTTTAGGTACCGCGCCGGTGCAAGGGCACATCAGCGGTGTCGTGGATATTCCGAATGCCTGCGCGACGCTTTGGTTGCCGACCGATATCTTCGAATTCAACGTCAAGCCGAATTCGGAAGGGCCGAAAAAAGAGCTGTCCGGCGATGTCGACGTACCCTTGTCTCCTGATCTGTAATAGTAACTTTGGAGGATAGCGATGCCGCTCTATGACTATAAATGCCCGAAACACGGCATTTTTCACGACTTAGCAACGTTCGAAGAAAGCAGCGCTCCAAAGGCTTGTCCGCACTGCCAAACCTCGAGTCCGCGGATTATCATGATACCGCCCGAGGTGCTTGCAATGGCGCCGGACAAACGTAAAGCGATGAGTATCAACGAGAAGTCGCGTCACGAACCGGCTTTCTCGACGGTAGACAGCCGGGAGGGTCAAATACTCGAACACAAGCACACCAAGAATTGCGGGTGCAGTAGCAACAAAGGGTTGTTTCTGAAGCATCCCGATCGTAGCAGTTTGAGACAGCAAGTGATATTGATGCAAGATGGAAGTAAAGTCTTTCCTTCGCAACGGCCTTGGATGATCAGCCATTAAGCGTGTTCAAGCAAACCGTCTCTTACACTTGAGGGTAAGAGACGGTTTGCTTTAATGAGGGCTACTTTTTGAATTCGGCACCGGGATGTCCGTCAAAGGATGCCTTGAATGCTTTCCTGAAGATACTCTTTGCTAGCTCCAAGCTGGCAAAGCCTTTGTTCCTGCATTGCCCTAATATACGCCATCCATGGTGCAATACAAAATCTGCATTCATGCCATTCTTGGCAATCAATCGCCGCCGTCAAGCTACAGGAACGTATTCACGGCGGTCCTCGATAGACATTCTCATACCATTCTATTCTTAGACGTTTTTGCGATCAAAAGCGAGTATGTCCGACAATTTAATCGGTATAACCTCCATAATAACGCTAACCCAATCTATAGAAACGTTGAAAGTCCTTCGGCGATAATTGAAAAATGATATGCGCTAAGTAATCATTCGAAGGTATGCTATTCTTTAATCCAAAAAATAGTGAGTTCGATGATATCCATCAGCTCTCGGCATTTTTACTCGAAGGAACCATGACTCAATCGACTGTTCTTATCGTAGACGACGAGCCTTCCAATCTGGCGCTGATCAGCGAAATTCTAAAGTCCGATTACAGCGTGCGGGTCGCCAATTCCGGTCGTCGCGGTCTAATGCTGGCCCAAACGGAACCCGTACCCGATTTGATTTTGCTCGATGTCATGATGCCGGATCTAAGCGGTCACGACGTTCTGCAAACACTCAAATCCGAGCCTTCGACCCAAAACATTCCCGTCATCTTCATCACCGCGATGGATAGCCAAGAAGACCAAGTCAACGGTTTCCAATTAGGCGCGGTCGATTATATTACCAAGCCGATCATGCCGGCGGTCGTCCTGGCTAGAGTGCAAACGCATATCGAATTAAAAAGCGCCCACGATCGTCTGATCGATCAAAACGCATGGCTTGAGAGCGAAGTCCAAAAACGCATGTTCGAAAACGATTTGATTCAACAGGTCAGTATTCGCGCATTGGCCCATTTGGCCGAAACCCGCGACCCTGAGACCGGCAATCATATTCTGCGCACGCAACATTATGTGCGCGAATTGGCGATACAACTGAAGCAAGATCCGCGTTTCAATGCCATCTTAGACGATCATTACATCGAACTCTTGACTCGCTCGGCACCACTGCACGATATCGGCAAAGTCGCGATTCCGGATCAGATATTATTGAAACCGGGGCCACTAAGCGATAACGAATGGATCATCATGAAAACCCATGCCGAACGGGGTGCGGCGGCAATCGAGCTGGCCGAACAAGATGTTTCGATTAAAGTCGACTTTTTGATGCTGGCCAAAGAAATCGCGCATTGGCATCACGAACGCTGGGACGGTAAAGGCTATCCGGATGGGTTGAGCGGCGATGCGATTCCGCTTTCTGCACGCATCATGGCTGTTGCCGACGTATTCGATGCACTGACGACGAAGCGCGTTTATAAACCGCCAATGCCGTTCGGTGAGGCGAGAGACCTGATCGTCGCCGGTCGAGGCAGTCAGTTCGACCCCGATATGATCGATGCATTTCAACACTGTTACACGACATTCAAACAGATCGCCAAACGATTCGACGATGATACCGCAGCGTCGTTATCGGCAATCTCAGCGACATGAAAAACACGGCAAAACCGATTCAGCGAAAAACTTATAAACTTTTCATCGCATTACCGTTGTTATTGGCGATTAGTGGAGTGACGCTGACCGGGCTCTATTGGCAACAAGTCAAGATCAATCAAGAAAACACCTCTCAACAACTCTTCGAACGTCAATTCGACCGATTGCTCTATTTGATTGAGAACAAAATCAAAGACAGTGAACAAGTATTGCTTAGTATTGCAAGTCTGTTCGGGAGCAGCGAACATGTAGACCGTCAGGAGTTTCAGCAATTCATTACCGGACTCGACATCCAAAACTATTTTCCCGGCGTCAACGCGTTCGGTTTCGCGCCGTTGATCGAACGCAATGCACTTAATTCGCACATCGAAGCGGTAAAGGCCGAAGGCTTGCCGGGCTATCGGGTCTGGCCGGAAATGCCGAATGACAGGCATGCTCCGATTGTCTATATCGAACCGTTCGACGCACAAAACCGGCAAGCGCTAGGTTATGACAGTTATTCGGAACGGTTGCGCCGTATGGCAATGGATAGGGCTCGAGACAGTGATCGTGCAGCAATGACGGCAAAAACGATACTCATTCAGGAGCCCGCAGCCGAAGCACAACCCGGATATATTCTGTATATGCCCGTTTATAATCCGGTTACGCCCGGCAATGCCGACTCCCACAAATCCAACCGCAAATTTATCGGTTGGGTGTTCTCCGCCGTGCGCATCAACGACATGATGCAAATTTTACTGTCGCGTCCACAATACAATCTGTGTTCATCGCTGTCTCTGAAAATACATGACGGTATCACGACCACGCCCGAACATTTACTCTTCGCACAAAACAGCGACACAGCATTGGACGCTAGATCGCTGAGCCGCCGCTTGACCTTGGCCGGAAACACCTGGACCGTGACTGCTGCAATGCCGCCTGAATGCGTTATGGCATCCGCGTCGCATCAACCTTTATGGATCGCATTTGCCGGACTCGGCATGACATTACTGCTGACACTGATCGCCGCGATACTACCCCATCATTATTTGCTTATCCAACGTTACCTGGGACAAAAAGAGTCCTTACAAGAATATGCATCGCTTTTGCGTATCGCCGAACGCTTAGGTCGCATGGGTGGATGGAGCGTCGATTTAAGCAGCAACCGGGTCAAATGGTCCGATACGGTCGCGGCGATTCATGACAAACCGGCCGGTTATTCGCCGACACTCGAAGAAGGCATAAGCTTTTATGCGCCGGAATGGCACGATAAAATCCGCGAGGTATTTAATCTCTGCGCCACGCAAGGAATCGCTTATGATGAAGAAATGGAAATTGTTTCAGCGACAAGCCGACGGGTCTGGGTTCGCGCGATCGGTGAATCCGTTCGTGACGATGCTGGAAAAATTATTAAAGTGCAAGGCGCATTTCAGGATATTTCTGAAAAAAAACGCGCGGAACTGGACTTGCGCAACATTGAACGCCGCTTTCGATTTTTGTTCGAACAAACGCCCAGTATTGCCGTGCAAGGTTATGATGAAGAGCGCCTCGTGATATTTTGGAATAAAGCCAGCGAAACTTTGTATGGCTATACAAGGGAAGAGGCGTTAGGACGCCGTTTGGAAGACTTGATTATTCCCGATGCAATGCGAGAGGACGTGATTACTCATGTCAATAACTGGATAGCCGGTGGCCCTAGCATTCCGGCTGCGGAACTGACATTGCGATGCAAAGGCGGCGGCTCGGTCACGGTCTTTACTAATCACGTCATGCAAGAATGTCCAGTCGGTAAGGAAATTTATTGTATAGACATCGATTTAACCGAACGCAAACGAATCGAAGAGGCCTTACAGGAGAGAGAAGAGCGCTTTCGCATCGCTTCGACGATTGCGAACGATTTGGTTTACTCCTGTAAAAAGGGGCGAGACGGTCATTACCGATTGGATTGGATTGTCGGCAACGCCGAGGCGATATTCGGTGACGACAATGATACGCTGATGGCGCGCGGTTGTTGGCACCAATATGTCACGCCAGACGATCAAATGCTGTTTTTGAAGGCCATTACCGCGCTCGAACCCGGCAAATCGAGTCATGTCGTTTTGAGCATAAAACATCGTAGTGGCGAACGACGATACATTCAATCGGCGGCTTATGTTGAAACTAAACATAACGATGACGGACAGCCGGTGCTATTCGGTGCCTTAGAGGATATCACCGCGCGCATTCAAATGGAGATGGAATTAACGCATTCGTATGAACTGATGCGCTATGTCATCGAACATAGCCGAGGCGGCATTGCAATTCACGACGGCGACTTGAAATACTTATATGTTAGCCAGCGTTATCTCGATGATTATCGTGTTACCGACCCCGGCATCATCGGCAAGCACCATTACGAAGTGTTTCCCAACTTGCCGCAAAAATGGCGTGATGCGCATCAAAAAGCGTTGCAAGGGATGGCCTCGCATAACGATGAAGATACCTATTTGCGCGAAGACGGAAGCGTGGAGTGGGTTCAGTGGGAATGCCGTCCTTGGTATAACGCCGATGGTTTGGTTGGTGGGATTATTGTTTACACCGAAATGATTACCGAGCGCAAAAAATCCGAAGATCAGTTGAAAAAACTTGCACTCGCGGTCGAGCAAAGCCCCGAGAGTATCGTGATTACCAATGCCGACGCGCAAATCGAATACGTCAATCAGGCTTTTACCGCCAACACCGGCTACACGATCGACGACGTTCTCTTGCAAAATCCGCGTATTCTGCATTCCGGTAAAACGCCGCAAGTGAATTATCAAACGATGTGGCAAACCTTGAAACACGGCGAAACCTGGAAAGGCGAGTTTTACAACCAACGCAAAGACGGCAGCGAATACATCGAATTTGCGGTCATTACGCCGCTTCGTCAACAAGATGGATCGATTACACATTATGTCGCAGTCAAGGAAGATATTACCGAAAGAAAGCGAATTGCGACCGAACTCGACAATTATCGCAATCATCTCGAAACCCTGGTCGAAGCACGCACGGCGGAATTGCAAACTGCCCGGCAGCAAGCCGAAGTTGCGAATAGAGCTAAAAGCGCGTTTATCGCCAATATGAGCCATGAAATCAGAACACCGTTGAACGCGATACTCGGTTTGGCGCATTTGATGCGCATCGACGCGACCGCCGCGCAAAGCGACCGTCTGAATAAAATTGAAATCGCCGGTCGGCATCTGTTGTCAATCATCAATGATATTTTGGATTTATCTAAAATCGAAGCGGGTAAGATACAGTTAAATCATGTCGATTTTCATTTATCGGCGCTACTCGATCATGTTCGGTCTTTGATCGGCGAATCCGCTCACATGAAAAATTTAACGATTACGCTCGACGATGATTCAGTTCCGGAGTGGCTGTATGGAGACGTAACGCGGCTGCGCCAGGCGCTCTTGAATTTAGCCAGTAATGCCGTTAAATTCACCGAACAGGGTCGCATCGACATAAGGGCAAAATTACTCGAGGTACACGATAACGATTTGCGGGTGCGTTTCGAAGTGCAAGACAGCGGTATCGGTCTCGAAGCGGAACAGTTGCAACGTTTATTTCGCCCCTTTACGCAAGTAGACGAAACGATTACGCGGCAATACGGTGGAACCGGATTGGGCTTGTCGATTACCCTCCGGCTTGCCGAATTAATGGGAGGTGAAGCTGGCGCCGAAAGCGAGCCGGGACAAGGCAGCACGTTTTGGTTCACCGTCAATCTGCAAAAAGGTCACGGCGTATTACCGGCAGCGGCAGAAACCGGACCAATAGACGCCGAACAACAATTGCGCGATACCCGGCGGGGGCAGCGAGTGTTATTGGCCGAAGACAATCCGATCAACCGCGAAGTCTCGCTCGAACTTCTGCATAGCGTCGGCCTATCGGTCGATGTCGCCGAAGATGGCATCGAAGCGGTCGAAAAAGCGAAACAACAACACTACGATTTAGTGTTGATGGACATGCAAATGCCCAATATGGACGGATTGGCCGCGACTCTGGCCATTCGCGAATTACCAAACTACTGCGAAACGCCGATTTTGGCGATGAGCGCTAATGTATTCGATGAAGATCGAAAGTCTTGTAAAGCGGTCGGTATGAATGACTTTATTGCCAAGCCGGTCGATTTGGAGCAACTTTATACGACTTTGCTGAAATGGCTTCCTGCATCGCCCAAAACAGTTAGCTCCGCGCCTATTCAAACCGATCCGGCACCGCTCGGCACGATGTTTCAGCCCGATTTACCGCAGCGATTATTGTCATTATTTGTCGAACATCACCGAGACGATGTACAAATTGCATGACGCTCTTCAAACCAACGATACAGACCGGCTTCAACAGCTTGCCCATGCCTTGAAAAGCGCCGCCGGCAATATCGGCGCGCAATCGTTGTCGGCACTGGCCGTACAGCTCGAAATTGCGGTGCGTACAAAACGCGATAACATTACGGATTTGACACGGGATCTCGCGCAACAGCTTGAAGAGGCGATGCAACAATGGCTGGAAGTACTCGAAGCTCGTCAAACCGAAGAAATCGAGATCGATTCGGATAGGGCCGAATTAATTATCGAACCACTTAAAGCCTTGCTTCGAATCGGCGATATCAAGGCCATCGATATCGCCGAACGCGAAGCGGCGTTATTACGCGGCGTTTTGGGAAAAACACAAGGCAACGAATTGCTGCATCTGATTTCAATATTCGAATGGGAAAAAGCGCTCGATATACTCGAGCGGCACGATGATTAGGGCCATGTTAGACCATGAAAGACACAATCCTTTTAGAATTTAGCGTTGACGCCAATAATGTCATTATCGCCATTAATGGCCACTGGGATGAGTTTGCCGACGCTAATGACGCACCGCAACTCAAGAAGCAACAAGTCATTGGTAAATCATTGTTCGATTACATTAGCGGCAATGTCACTCGCCAGTTTGTGCAAAATTTACTCGATATTGTCCGGCAAAAAAATACTAGCATCTGTTTTAATTATCGGTGTGATGCGCCAAACTTGCGCCGTTATTTACAAATGCAGCTGATGGCGAATGAGCGTGGCGAAGTGCGAATTAGTAACTACCAATTGCATACCGAGCCGCGTGTGCCCCCTATTTTTTTTATACGATCCAACCAGCGTGATCGGCACACCCGAGTACGTTGCAGTATATGCAATTTACTCAAGCAAGATGAGCAGTGGGTTGAAGCGGAAAGCTTGCAAAAAGATAAAGAGCCGTTAAAACTGTCGGTGATCTATGGTGTTTGTCCGTCGTGTCAACATCAACTGCAACAATTACAATCCCTCCAAAATAACGTTTGAAAAATACCACTAAGGCTTATAAGTCTTGTTACAATGAGACCGTTTTAATTGCTCCTAACATTTAAATAGGTTTCTTCGCATCATGGCGCGAAACAAAAAATACTCCAGGCGAGTCATCGCTAGCGGCCTTTCCACGCCTATCGAAGACCCGCTCGATTTACAGCAAATCCCTACTCTCAATCCCTCACCAAATACTACTCGCCTGTTTAACGGTTATGTGGTCGCCATTGGCGCATCCGCCGGTGGTTTAGATGCTTTAGAACGTTTTTTTGACAAACTCCCGGTCAACTCGGAGGCTGCCTTCGTTGTCATCCAGCATCTTTCCCCCGATCACAAAAGCATGATGGATAATTTGTTGGCAAGGCACACCGCGATGCCGGTGTTGATGGCCGAAAACGGCATGCAAATCAAGCCTAACCAGGTCTTTTTGATTCCGCCGGGGAAGAATATGACGGTGGCTGGCAGTCAGCTATGTTTGTTGCCCAAAAACCCGCATGGCTTGAGTTTACCGATTGATTTATTTTTCACCTCCCTCTCCAAAGAATTTGGCAAGCATTCGGTTGGCGTGATTCTCTCCGGCACCGGTTCTGACGGAACTCGAGGCGCGGTGGCCATTAATGATGCCGGTGGTTTTCTTCTGGCGCAAGATCCAGAAACTGCTAAATTCGATGGCATGCCGCGTAGCGTCATTGCCACCGGCTTAGTCGATGAAGTTATCCCGCCCGAAATGTTGGCGGCCAGAATTGTCGGCCATGTTAACAATAGCATTCAACCGACTGTAAAGTTGAATGATACTGGTCAAACGTTGCTTGGTGATCCTTTAGAAAAGATTTTGCATTTGCTGTATCAAGTCGGCGGTATTAATTTTAAGGAGTACAAATCGGCAACGGTAGAACGTCGCATTGAACGACGTATGCAAGTACGGCATGTGCGTGATTTAAGCAATTATTTACACTTACTGGAAAGTGATCGCAACGAAATCATTACGCTGAAACGCGATATTTTGATTCCGGTGACCAGTTATTTTCGTGATGTCGAAACGTTTGAATCATTAGAAAAAATGGTCATTCAGACCTTGGTGGAAGAGCACCGCGATAATCAACCACTACGCGTGTGGGTGGCGGGGTGCGCGACCGGTGAAGAAGCTTATACACTGTCCATTTTATTTGCTGAAGCTTTCGATAAATTGCGCCGTTGGCCTTTGCTCAAAATTTTTGCCACCGACGTTGAACAGCAAAACATTGATTTTGCAAGCGCCGGGGTTTATCCGGAAGCCATCGCCAACGAGTTGTCGTCCGAACGCCTCGAACGCTTTTTTAATCGCACTGGCAATCAGTTTGTCGTCAAAAATGAAATCCGCCAGCATATCGTTTTTGCGCGGCACAATATTCTCGACGATCCACCATTTACACGTATGAACTTAGTCAGTTGCCGCAATACATTGATTTATTTTGATGTGGCGGCACAAAAACGCGCCTTGCTGTGTTTTCAATATGCATTGGCGCATAACGGTTATTTATTACTCGGTTCCAGTGAATCTTTAGGGGCTTTACATAAAGATTTTAGTGTCATTAACGCAAAGCATAAAATCTATCGCGTGCTGCGGCCGGTTTCGTTACCGCTAAATTTTAAAAGCAGTACTAACAGCAATGATAACCGCTTGCGGGTGAGTCAGCCGCACCGAGAAAAATATCGAAACGCTGAAACCAGTATTATCGAAGCGGGCCAAGCATTGTTAATGCAAAGTTATGCGCCGCCTGCATTATTAATCAATGAGGACCGCGAACTAGTGCATGTATATGGCGATGTGCAACGCTATATGCAAATTCAACCCGGCAGCGCCAGTTTAGAAATTTCTAAATTGCTGGTAGGCAAGTTAGCACCGGTATGCGTAGCCTTGCTGCATAAAGTTGCTAAAGACAATACCCCCTTAAATTCAGAAATTCAGTTGCTGGATGCGGGTAAGCATCAAAGCGAACGGGTGCGGATTGTTGTTAGACCGCTAGTGGACGAAAGGCAGGCAGAGCGGCATTTTTTAATGTCCTTTGAAGTGCTGGCGCAGAAAGAAATGTCCTTAGTCGGCGCCGATAATATTGATGTCGCGGAAGTTTCGGCTGATCGTATTCAAAGCTTGGAATGGGAGTTGTCGATCACCCGCGATAGTTTACAAGCGACGATTGAGGAGCTAGAGACTTCTAACGAAGAATTGCAAGCGACCAATGAAGAATTAATGGCTTCGAATGAAGAGCTACAAAGCACCAATGAAGAATTACAGTCGGTGAACGAAGAGCTGTATACCGTTAACGCCGAAAATCAGGAAAAAATTGATATTCTCAACCGCCTGAACGCCGATTTAGACAATATGACGCGCGCCGCGCTGATTCCTACGATATTTGTGGACAACAACTTGAAGTTAACCCGCTTTACTCCAGAAGCAGGGTCTATTTTCCGTATTCGAGAAGGGGATATTGGGCGACCGATTGATGATTTTACTCATCAAATGGAATATCCCGAGTTCTTGCACGATTTGCAGCGTGTAATCGACACTGCACAGTTGATGGAGCGTGAAGCCAAAACCCACACTGATCATTGGTATTTGGTGCGTATCTTACCGTATATCGATCGCCCGAAAAACCTCAATGGCGCGGTATTGACCTTTGTCGATATTACTCACATTAAAGATGCGCAACGCCTGCAAGCGATTTTAGATTCCCTGCCCGAACATATTGCCGTATTAAATGCTAAAGGAGTGATTACCGTGGTTAACGAAGCCTGGCGAGAATTTGCCGAAAGCAATGGTGATCATGAACTGGCTCATACAGGTCCAGGCATTAACTATCTTGACGTATGTAAGACTCAACATGCCCCTGATAATGCGATTGCCCGGCAAGTTCTGATTGGCATGAGGCAGATTCTGAGCGGCGAGCTAGCGCATTTTTCGATTAAATATCCCTGTCACTCACCTACCGAGCGCCGCTGGTTTTTGATGAACGCCACGTCAGTCAAACATCCGTTGGGCGGCATTATTGTCAGTCATGTCAATATTACAGCCTGGATAGAGGGGGAACAGGATGAGTAAGATTAAAAAATTAGCTAGCGAGGCATTGCACCGCGGCGATTTTGATTTTGCCCTAAAAGAAGTGGCGCGTGGTGAGACGGATGTCTCCCGCTTAATTGAAGACCTTAAAATTTATCACGCGGAATTAGAAATTCAAAACGAAGAGTTGCTTGAAAATCAAGCTTTTACTGAAAAAGCCATGCGCCGCTTTAGCGGTTTGTTTGCGGCTTTGCCGGTACCGGCTTTAGTTATTGATGAAGTTGGGGTCATCCATGAGTGTAATGCGATAGCTGAACAACGGTTCGCCTTAGGTCGCAAGCAATTACGTTCACATTATTTTCCTCGCCTGCTACCTAAAAAAGAGCATGGCCGTTTGCGGGAATTATTACAGATAGCTCGCAACGAAGACTGTGCTAGCCAAGCTGGTATCGAAATAAAAACGGCCGATGAACAACAGTTTATAGCGGATATGCATGTTTCGTCATTGCCCGAGTTAATAGAAAATAATGCGTATCATTTTGTCGTTTTAATGGTCGATCAAACCGCAGTGGTTAAGCAACATGTGCTGCTAGAAGAAAGTCGCCGACACTTTCAGGCTTATTTTGATTCCGCACCGGTCGGCATGGCAGCCATCAGTGCCGATAAACAATGGCTAGAAGTCAACGATAAACTCTGTGACTTGTTCGGGTATTCGCGTAATGCGCTGATTAAGCAGACCTGGATGGATTTAACGCATCCTGTCGATCTTGACGCCGAATTAGAGCAGTTTAATGACATACTCACAGGCAAACTTGAGGGTTATGCGCTGGATAAGCGTTGTATTCGCGGTGACGGCAAACTCATTGATGTGCATGTGATCAAGCAAGGGGTGCGTGATGCCAACGGCCAACTTGATTATATAGTGGTCATTATCGAAGATATTTCTGCACGCAAGCAGGGAGAGCTTGCCTTGATGGAGCGAGATCGGGCCCTCGAAAATCAGTCCTTGAGCTTACGCGAGCGTATTAAGGAGCTAAAAGCGATTTATGCTATTTCCCGAGCGTCACAATTAATTAGCGATCAAGATGCTTTTTTTGCCGAGGTGTTAAAACTGTTGCCAATGGGCATGTATTACACGGACGATGTCTCGGTGTCTATTAATTTAGCTTCCAAAACCTATGGCAACAATACCTTTTCAGCCACAATGGATAAGCTGGAAAGCGATATTCAGGTTGACGCGCAAGTGGTCGGTAAAATTAGCGTCGGTTATAGGGAGCCGCGTATTTTACCAAACAACAAACCGTTTCTTGATGAAGAAAAACAATTAATTGATGGCATAGCGGAATTAATTGGTTTATTTCTCACGCGTATACGGAGTCAACAAGCCCAAGATTTAACCAGTCAACGCAATGCCGCTCTATTAAGCTTAACCAGGCAAGCTACAAAAATGGATGAACAGTCTTTGCTACGTTTTGCCCTAGAGCACGCCGAGGCGCTAACCGATAGCAACATCGCTTATGTACATTTTGTCAACAGTGATCAAAATACCATTAGTTTAGGGGTATGGTCAGGTAAAACGCTGCAAAATTGTGCAGCGGTGCATGATAATCATTACCCGTTAGCGAATGCCGGTGTGTGGGCGGATTGTTTCCGTTTGCGTCAGCCGGTTATTCATAATGATTACCCGGCATTGGATAATAAAAAAGGGTTGCCGGAAGGCCATGCGACCTTATTACGCCACATGAGCGTGCCGGTTCTCGAAGACGATAATGTCGTGATGATTATGGGAGTAGGTAATAAACAGGACCCTTATGATGCGGGTGATTTGGCCATTTTAGAAATGTTTGCCAATAATGTATGGGCCTTGGTACAACGTAATCGGCAACAACGCAAACTCGAACTCGATGCGATGGTGTTTCGTTATAGCCGAGAAGCAGTAGTCGTCACGGACGGTGAACAACGGATTCTCTCGGTTAACCCTGCCTTTACCCAAATTACTGGTTACACGGAAGCCGAAGTGCTGGGTTTAACCCCACGTTTGCTCAAGTCAGGGAAGCATGATGATGGTTTTTACCAACAGATGTGGGCGAAACTGAATCGTGAAGGCTATTGGCAAGGAGAAATTTGGAATCGGCGTAAGAATGGAGAAATCTATCCGCAATGGCTTGGTGTTTCGGTAGCGCATACGACAACCGAGGGGCATCCGAGTGAATATATTGCCGTATTTATGGATATTACCGAACATCAACAAGCCCGAGAGTATATTGAATTTCTCGCTCATCATGACCCTTTAACGGAACTGCCCAACCGCACTTTATTAAAAGATCGTTTTCAACAATCGGTGTCCTATGTGCAACGTCAAGGTAAGAAGCTAGGGTTGTTATATCTGGATTTAGATAATTTTAAAAATGTTAACGATAGCTTAGGTCATCCAATAGGTGACAAGCTGCTATTACAAATAGCCCGTTGCCTTCGCGATTGTGTGCGCGAAGCGGATACCGTCAGTCGTATAGGTGGTGATGAGTTCGTTATTATGCTGGGTAACATCCACCATGCCGAGAATTTAGCCGAGATTTCCACTAAAATTTTGGCAGCGCTGTCACGCCCATTTGACATTGACGTCCATAAATTGCAGCTATCATGTAGTATCGGCGCGTGTTTGTACCCCGATGACGGTGAAGAATTTGATGGCCTGCTTCAAAAAGCCGATACCGCTTTGTATCAGGCTAAAGCCAGTGGTCGCAATAACTATAAGTTTTTTACCGCAGCCATGAATGTGCAGGTGATGCGCCGCATGTCTTTAGAAAATGCCATGCGTTTGTCGCTGGAGCGCGAAGATTTCTTTGTGGTTTATCAACCCCAATTTGACATTAAAAGCGGACAGATTGTCGGTGTTGAAGCCTTAGCGCGCTGGCATCATGCCGAACTGGGGATGATTTCACCGGCAGAATTTATTCCGGTTGCCGAAGAGTGTGGATTGATTGTTACTTTAGGGCAGTCGGTGCTCCGTCAAGCCTGTCGGCAAATGCAACAATGGTTGCTACAAGAGCATTATTTGCGCGTGTCCGTCAATGTGTCTTGCGTGCAATTTTTAAGGCACAACTTATTGCAATCGGTCACCGAAATCTTGGAAGAAACCGGTTTGCCGCCGCACCATCTGGAGCTGGAATTAACCGAATCCATCTTGGTTACCGATCCAGAGTATGTGTTGCAGGTGGTGAATACGTTAAACCAACGAGGCGTACAATTTTCGATTGATGATTTTGGTACCGGTTATTCCAGTTTAAGCTATCTCAAACGCTTCGCGGTGGACAAGCTTAAAATTGATCAATCCTTTGTGCGAGATATTCCAGGTGACGCCGACGATGAAGTATTGGTCGAAGCCATTGTGAATCTTGCCCACAATTTACGCCTTAAATGTATTGCCGAAGGCGTGGAAACTCAAGTGCAAGCGGATTTCTTACGCCAATTAGGCTGCGATCAAATTCAGGGGTATTTATTAGGCAGGCCGTTATCAGTAGATGCGATGCAGCAATTATTGAGTAGTCAGTAGGTAATGATTCACACCCCCTATCGTTCCCACGCTCCGGCGCTCATCGTTATACACAAATATCGGTAAACTTGCTAAACAGATGTCATCGTACACCTGGAAACGGTGCTGTTTGATAAATCTGCGGATATTGAACATCGGTGGCTTCGAAATCGCGACGAAGGCGTCGCTCCCACAAGGGGGCCGGATGCTCTGTGGGAGCGATCCCCAGATCGTCCCTCTCCTAACGCTAGATGAGGGAAAGTCGGGAACGTTAGGCGACAAAAAATGGTATTGAGGCCTCATTGGCTAAGATTGCAAAACAGTAATTTTTTTCTGGTTCCCACGGTC